>JADGQE010000240.1 GCA_017882055.1 Thermoflexales bacterium | reverse complement strand
TCGACCCAGCCGACCTCGACCGTATACGGGCCTACCTCAATACTCGTGTGGGCCAACGCGATAAAAGACGTGGCGAAAGCCAGCAACAATGCCAGCATCGTCGCCATGATCAAGGATTTCGAGCGCATGACTTTATCTCCTCAGATAAATTTAGTTTGATGTGAAACCGGGTAACATCGGTCAAGCGCAGGGTGGATGCTCCAACGGCGGCAAAGCGATCGATTTCGCCCACACAGCGGCCTCGCTTCGCTCGTCCCGCAGCGAAGGCCGCTGTGCGGGCGAGAAAACCGTTTGATAAAAGACCGCATCAAAAGCATTCGACAGTATCACAGAAGAAGCAGGCAGGTCGGAACCGGAGGAGTGCTCGTGTGGCAGGGACCACGGCCGACCGGGCAGCGGCTCGCCGTCAGGCTCCTGCCCATAGCGGTCGGCGTCGATCTGGGCGTGGATATGCGGATCAAGCAACCAATAGGAGCTGAGACCCGGTTGAACCAACGCCAACCACAGGCCAAGTGTGAGACAAGTTAAGTGCCGAATCAGTTTAGGCTGCATCGCAGGGGCTGACAGAATTATACCTGACCGAGTTCAGTGTCAACGCCTTGACAGCTCCGACTGCCCATGTTAAAATCCCGTTCGCCTAATTGAAAATGATTTTCAATTAGGAAAATGACCTATGAACGTTGACTTCAGCGCGCTAACCACCACTCTCAGCCAGCACGGCTACAAGCTCACGCGCCAGCGGCGGGCCGTCGTTGAAGTCGTGGCGCACGGCCAGACTCGCCTCAGCGCCGCCGACGTGTACGCGCAGGCGCAGCGGGCTTGTCCCGATCTTGGCCTGACCACCGTCTATCGCACGTTGGAGATTCTGGCCGAACTCGGCGCGATCCGGCGCGTGCATCTGGATGACGGGTGTGAAGGCTTTGCGCCTGCTTCCGCCGAACACGGCCATCACTTGATCTGCAGCAATTGCAAAATGACGATCGAATTTGAGGACTGCGACATGCGCAAGCTGCTTGACCGCGTGGCCGCGCGCACCGGTTTCAAGATCGAGCAGCACTGGCTGGAGTTGGTCGGCCGTTGTCCCAAGTGCCTGCAGAAAGCCGCGGCCCGAAAATGACGCTGATCCGAAAGCTGTGGCTGATGAGCCTCATCGCGTGGCTGATGAGCCTCATCGCATGGCTGACCGCTTGCAGCGGAAGCAGCCTCGCACCCGGCCAGCTGCGCGTCGTCGCCACGACGACCATCATCGGTGACATCGCGCGTAACATCGCTGGCGACAAAGTCGAGGTCGTCACACTGCTGTCGCCGGGCGTCGATCCGCATGAATATGAGCCGGTGCCCGCTGATCTGCAGGCGCTAGCGCAAGCCAGGATCATTTTCGCTAACGGCGCAGGCCTGGAGCCATGGCTGCCCAAAATAATGCGGAGCGCGGGCTCGCAGCTCAAGGTTCAAAACGTATCGGATGGCGCGACGCTTCGCACCCTGGACGACAACAGCGTCAAGGTCACCGATCCGCATCTATGGTTCGACGTGCAAAATGGGATTCACTATGCCGAGCAAATCCGCGATGGCTTAATCGCCATCGATCCGGCGAATGCCGCGGCCTACCGCGCCAATGCCGACACTTACCTCGGCAAGCTGAAGGACCTGGATGCGTGGGTCGTAACGCAGGTCAACGCGTTGCCGGCCGAGAACCGCCTGCTGGTTACGAATCACGCTACCTTTGGTTATTTCGCGGCGCGCTACAACTTCAAGATACTGGGAACAATCTTCCCGACCGGCGGAGCGGAGGCGTCGCCATCGGCGCAGCAAGTGGCCGGGCTGGTTAACGCCATCAAAGTGTCCGGCGTCAAAGCGGTCTTCACCGAAAACACGCTGAATCCCGATCTGGCGAACACGATTGCCAACGAGGCAGGTGTCAAAGTGATTACCAAACTCTATACGGACTCGCTCGGCCCAAAAGATTCATCGGCCGCAACGTATATCGATCTCATGCGCTACGATGTCCAAAACATCATCGATGCGTTGAAATAGTTAATCGGTCGACTGGTTAATGAGTCAACTGGTTAACTGGTCAACTGGTCAACTGGTCAATCAGTCAATTGGTCAAATTGGCATTGAGCATTCTGAATTCTGCATTCTAAATTCTGCATTTCCATGGGCACTCACTCACATTCCAAACACATCGCCATTCATCTTGACGGCGTAACCGTCGGCTACAACGGCAAGCCTGCGCTGCACGATGTAACGCTCGACGTTACGCGCGGCGTGCGCCTGGCCGTATTAGGCCCAAATGGCGCGGGCAAGTCCACGTTGTTCAAGACCATCATGGGCTTGCTGCCACTGCGATCGGGCCACGTGCTGATCCATGGCGAGCCGCCGCGCGAGCGCGATACCACCGTCGCCTACGTGCCGCAGCATGAAGACATCGATCTGCGCTTTCCGGTCACCGTGCGCGAGGTGGTGATGATGGGCCGTTACGGGCACATCGGCTGGATGAAGCGGCCCGGCCCGGAAGATAAACGGGCGGTCGAGCAAGCGATGCAGCAACTGGACGTGATCGATCTAGCCAACAAACCAATCGGCGAACTATCGGGCGGGCAAATGCAGCGTGTGTTTCTGGCACGCGCGCTGGCCCAACAGGCCGACATCTTGCTGTTGGACGAACCGTTCATCGGCGTCGACGCCGTCACCGAGCAGGCGATCTATACTTTGCTGGACGATCTCAAATTGCGCGGCATTACCGTGCTATTAGCCACGCACGATCTGGATAAAGCGTTGTCGCGCTTCGATGATTTGTTGCTGGTCAATGGCACCGTCATAGCCTGCGGCTGCGCCGAAGATGTCTTCAAGCCCGAAATTTTGCAGAAGGCGTTCGGCGCGCAGATCACGCTCATGCCAGCCGGCGATCGAGTAATGATGGGCACGGACGAACATCATCATTGATTTTAGATTTTAGATTTCGGATTTTGGATTGAAGGTCTGCCGGTTCAATCATCACTTATCACTCAGCAGTAAGGAACGTACGCTTGTTTGATTTTTTGCTTGGCCCTCTCGCCTACCCATTTATGCAGCGGGCGCTGATCGCGTCAGTGCTGGTCGGCGGACTGTGCGCCGTCATCGGCTGCTACGTGGTGCTGCGCGGCATGGCTTTTCTGGGCGACGCCCTGGCGCACGCCATCTTGCCCGGCGTGGCGCTGGCCTTCGTGCTGGGCATCGATCTGTTTCTAGGCGCACTCGTCATGTCGATCGTTGCAGCGCTGGGCATCGGCTATCTCACCCGCAGCGGGCGCGTGCGCGAAGATACCGCCATCGGCATCATCTTCTCCGGGGCGCTGGCCCTGGGCATTGTATTGATCAGCAGCAAGACAGCCTCGTATCAGACCGATCTTACTCACATTCTCTTCGGCAATATTCTGGGCGTGGGCGATCGCGATCTGGTCCTGACGATCGGCTTTGGCGTCGTCGTGCTGGCCGTGATTGTGCTGCTCTACAAAGAATTCCTGGTCTTCACCTTCGATCCGACGTTTGCCGAGACACTGAAACTGCCCGTTAACCGGCTGCGCTATTTGCTGATGATTCTGCTGGCGGTAACCGTCGTCGTCTCGCTGCAAACCGTCGGGGTGGGTCTGGTCGCTGCCATGTTAGTCACGCCGGCTGCCTCCGCCTCGTTGCTCACGCGCCGCTTGTCGCACATGATGATCATCGCCGCGCTCATCGGCATTCTGTCATCGGTTGTCGGTCTATATTTTTCATTCTATCTCAACGTTTCGACGGGGGCGGCGATCGTGCTGATCTGCACCGCCGTCTTTATCATCACGCTGATCTTCAGCCCACGCAATGGGCTATTGGCCCGGCGATCGGCCGGACAACGCAGTCGTTCTCACGCATAGCCCTGTACCCAATCGATCGAGTTTTACGGTGGATGCACATGCTTCGTCGGCAAATTCTCCTGAGTTTCATTCTCACACTTGTCATCACGGCTTGCTCACCGGCCGCATCGACCACGTTTCCCAAATCGTGCGTCAACGCCGCCGCGCCAATTCTAACCCGGCCAGGCGGCACAACGACGCCGCCATCGATACCGACCTTCACTTACAAAGTCGTCAACACTTACCCGCACGATCGGGCCGCCTTTACTGAGGGGCTTGAGTTGGACAATGGCGTCTTATACGAAGACACCGGTTTGAACGGCCAATCGTCGTTGCGGCAAGTGGACCTCAGCAGCGGCAAAGTCCTGCAAAGCCAGGCACTGTCCTCGGAATACTTCGGCGAAGGCATTACTGTTTGGAAAGATCAGATCATTCAACTCACCTGGCAATCGCACCTCGGTTTTGTGTACGACAAGGCGAGTTTCAAGTTACTCAAGCAGTTCAATTATCCGACCGAGGGTTGGGGTCTCACGCACGACAACACGTATTTGATCATGAGTGATGGCACGCCCGTCATCCATTTCTTAGATCCCAATACCTTACAGGAAGTCAAAAAGATCGAAGTGCGCGACGCGCGCGGCCCGGTTGTGAATTTGAACGAACTGGAATATATCTGCGGCGAAATCTTCGCCAACATCTGGCAGACCGATCAGATTGCCCGCATCTCGCCGGAGACGGGACAAGTCATCGGCTGGATCGATTTGAGTGGCTTGCTCAGTGCACAGGATCGCATTCCACCAGTCGATGTTTTGAACGGCATCGCCTACGATGCCGCACACGATCGATTGTTTGTCACCGGCAAACTCTGGCCCAAACTCTTTGAGATCACGTTGACCTCTACGCCATAGCCATTTTCAATCATCTCAGCTGCCCCGAAGTTTGACTTTTTCACAACTCGCGATTAGGGCGAAGCCACACCAAGTTACCACCGACCAACGACAACCATTCATTTGCGGCTCTTCTGAGGTGATCACCACTGCGCCCCTCGGCACAGCCGTATCAAGATCGCTCACATCGATCGACCCTTGAGATGTGCTATAATGTCGGGGACAGCGGGGGGACAAGGACATTATGGCCGCTGAAATTCCGCCTCTACCAACCTCGCCCTGGCAGCACCTGCCCAAAGCCTTGTTCGTCGCCGTGTTACTGGCCGTGATCGGTCTATTTGCGATCGAACCGCCTCACGAAATGCTGGACAAAGCCAGGTTCATCGGCTTTGCGATCTGCCACCAGATGCCGGAGCGATCGTTCTTCATTGACGGCCATCAATTGCCGTTGTGCGCACGCTGCACCGGCATGTATCTGGGCCTGGTCACCGGCGCGATCTTTCTGACGATCCGGGGTCGAACACACGCCGCCCGCCTGCCGCCGACGCCCATCATCGTCACTTTGATCGGCTTCATCGTCATCATGGGCGTCGACGGCGTCAACTCGACCATTTCGATCATTCCCGGCGCACCGCAGCTGTATCACACCACCAACCTAATCCGCATCATCACCGGTACCCTGTATGGACTGGCGATCAGCGCCTTGTTTCCGCCCTTCTTCAATGCGGCGATCTGGACTCAGCCCAGCGGCGAACGCACGATCCGCAACTGGCGCGAATTGGTCGTGATGCTGATCGGCGCGGCCGGCGTCGTGGCCGTCGTCTTAACGCTGGGTGATTGGCTGCTGTATCCCGTAGCCATCCTCACCCTCGGCGGCGCACTGGGGCTGTTAGCCATGCTCAACTCGGTCATCATCTTGAGCACCATGAAATTGGAAAATGCCCTGAGCCAATGGCGGCAGATGGCGCTGCCGCTGGTCTTCGGCCTGGCGGCCGGCTTGATCGAAATCACGCTGCTGGACGCGCTGCGCGTGTCGATTGGCTGAGCCGTTAGCGGCCATAATTTTCTTAACAACGCCGATTTGCACAATTGACCCATTTAGGGATACAATAGGTCTATCTCATACCTATGGAGGAGTGAACATGCAAAGCGGACAGCAGTTTAAGATCGATCAGCCGGGATTGATGAAAGCCGGCCTGATTCCCGTGATCGTCGGAGCGGTTGGTGGGTTGTTGTGGATTTCGGCGTCGCTATGGACTATAGCCGGTTTACTCGGCTGGCTCGCCCCAATTTTCGGTGGGGTATGGTACATCATGACCGCACGCAAATCGGGTGCCATCCCTGCTCAGATGGACGGGCTAGTGAATGGTGCAATTCTAGGTGCAGTCGTCGGATTGGTTTTTGGCATCTTGGCGCTCATCACTGCCCCAATTGGCCTCAATTCATTGACGGGCGGCTTCGGTGGCCTGGCCGGATTGGGCGGATATAGCGTCTTTGGCATCGGTGATCTGATCGCGCGTGTGATCGGTGGCGCGATTGGTGGCGCAGTCGGTGCCTTTGGTTATACCTATCTTGTCAAGTCAGGCACCATCAAGTAATCACAATTGCATATCGTTTCAACAGCAGCCCGGCTCTGAGACAGAGGCGGGCTGTTTTGTTGATGTCTCTTCCCGCGCGTGTTACAATT
>JADGQE010000239.1 GCA_017882055.1 Thermoflexales bacterium | reverse complement strand
GAGCGTTTTCCAAATCGGCTGGCGCAAGTTGCGCCGCTGGATCACGTGTCAAAGTTCATTGCTGCCGTTCTTGACCTTACGGCTCAGCCCTTTCCGCCTGGCCCCGGCCTGGCGAAAGTGAAAGTGTTAGCTACTCAGGTACCGCCTGCTAAAATCACATCGCGTGCTTCCAGCAGTTCTTGCAGTTCAGAAGGCATCGCAACGCAGCCTGCCACTCCGAGCTGCTGTGCTTCTGGATTGGCTCGACTTGGATTGGGGACCATCCAAAACAGAATCGGGACTTGTTTCAGCGATTCGATTGTTCTAAGCTGATGATAAACCGGAAATCCGCTTTGATCTTGGAAGACGTGAGCGGTAGATTCAAGAATGATAAGATCGGGTGTTTGTTGTTGCGCAAGTGCCTGTACCTTCTGAAAATCAGAGGCACTGATGACAATGTCATTGCGCTCCCGGTTAAGCAGAGATTCGATTATGCCGCAAATGTCTTTGTCATCGCTCAAGAAGAGTATGTGGGCCATGGTCGATAGCCTCAGCCTGATTCTTTCTGCAAGTAGACACGTAGTCGGGCGCAAATAGCTTCCATTTCCTGCGTGCCGCCGCGTGGCGCAGCAGGCCATTCGTCGACACGTGCGCCCCAATATTCTTTGGGAGCACCGGCATAACGCGCGACGACGTGGATATGGACGTGGTGCACATTCTCGCCGATGACGAACAAATAAACACGCTCGGCGTTCTCAGTGGCCTTCAAGGCGCGACTCAGGCGTGTCACCAGAATCATCAACGCCCTTGCTTCTTCGTCCGTTAAGGCAGCCAAATCGGGAACATGTCGCTTCGGTTCGACCATCAAGTAGCCGAGATAGGCGATGGTTTGGCCTTCACGAATCTGGGCATGTCCCACATAGACGAGGTCGTCTGCGTAGATTGCGCCGCCGGGAATCGAAATTTCGCCGCGATGTTTGCGGCAGATAAAGCAGTCGGAAGGTGGTTGCTCGGACATGGTCACGCCTCGCACACCAGTATAGAATATGTTCCCGTGTCAGCGCAAGTGCCAATGGCTAAACGAGTGCGCGTCAAAGTTTTGCGTCGGTTTACCGCTGTTGGTTCCGAACGGTCGTGGCCGGCTGGATTCCCGCCTGCGCGGGAATGACTGAATTCGCCAACAGGATCAAAGTTTGTCAGCAGTTGCACTGTTGATGTCCGTTGCCCGCAGTACAACTGCGGTAGAATCCAATTTGCCTGACACCTTGTACATGCACACCTGTGCGGTACAAGATTGACATCCTACCGATTACTAATTACCAATCACCAATCACTGATTACTCTTTACTCATTGTTCATTTATCGCTCCTCTGGTACAATCCTGCCCCGATGAAAACAAGAGTCTGCCTTATTTTACTTCTTTTGATGCCACTGTGGTTGATGGCTTCGGCGACGGCTTCGGCCCAGGGCGAGCATCTGGTGCTGGCTTTCTATTACGCCTGGTTTTCGCCCGACTCCTTTGGGAAGGGCAAGACCAGCGATCAACCGATCACGGCCTACACTTCGGCGGATCGAGGAACGATTGTGCGGCAGGTGGCGGAAGCCAAGCAAGCCGGCATTGATGCCTTCATTCAATCGTGGTACGGGCCGGGTGGCGGTACCAACAACCAGACCGAATCGAACTTCAACACGCTGCTCGACGTGGCGCAGTCGGGCGGCTTTCGGGCGGCCGTCGATTTTGAAACGGGCGGCCCGTTCTTCAAGAACAAAGCGGATGTGCAAGCTGCGCTCGCCGCATTATTGGCCGATCATGCGCAACATCCGGCCTATTTGAAAGTGGGCGGCAAGCCCGTCATCTTCTTCTGGCAAAATTCGCTCTACAGCGTAAATGATTGGCTCGACATTCGCAACGCGGTTGACCCGCTGCACCTTTCGATCTGGATCGGCGAAGGCACCAACCTCGATTACCTGCGCGTCTTTGACGGGCATCATCTCTACAACATTGCGTGGTCGACTGAGCCGCGTTCGACGAATGTCCTTTGGGGCGAACGGGTGCGCGAAAAAGCGATCGAACTGGGTTCGTTCAAATATTGGGTCGGCACGGCGATGCCCGGCTGGAACGATACGCTGCTCAAGCGCAGCGGCTCGTTCGTGCGCGATCGCGCCGACGGCGATTATTTTCGTGCGTCGTTTTTGGGGGCCACACAGTCCAACGCCGATTGGGCCATCATCACCTCTTACAATGAGTGGCTTGAAGGCTCGCAGATCGAGCCGAGCGTATCTTATGGCAGCACTTATCTTGATCTCGCGGCCGAACTGGGCAATATCTATCGAACGACCGCCGGCACCTATGTGACAGCGCCGACTGAAACACCGGTTCCGACGAACACGCCTACGCCTAGCCCCACGCCGACTGATACGCCGACGCCGACTAACACACCGACGCCGACCAGTACGCCGACGGACACGCCCACACCGACGGACACGCCGACTGCCACGCCAACCGATACGCCCACTCCGACGGATACACCCACGCCGACGAATACGCCGACGGATACGCCAACACCGACGGATACGCCGTTGGCTACGGCCACGCCGACGCGCACTCCGGTGAAGATCTCACAGGCGCTGCCTAATGCAGCCAAAGCGGCGAGCGGCGCCGACATCAGGCCGACACCTTCGCCTCAACCTCGACTCGTCGTTCAGGAATCGACCGCCGATCCCGAAATCACGACGCTGCTGGCGATTGGCTCAGTGTTCGTTTTGGGTGTTTCAGTGTCAGTGGGTTGGCTGATCGCAGATCGAACGCGGAGATAGTTGAGGAGTTCGATAGTTCAGTAGTTGGGTAGTTCGGTAGTTGCATAGCCTCAGTGATCACTGTTCGTTGTTCACTGTTCACTAATCACTGTTCATTGTAATCACGACCTTCATCATCCCCTTCGTTGCCGCTTGCTCGAAAGCTGCCAGTCCTTCATCGATCGAATACCGCGCCTGAATCAGCGCTTCGACTTCGATCTGTTTGTTAGCCAGCAAGCGGATCGCCGGCTCAAACGGCCCGCAACGCGATCCGATCAGCGTCACTTCGTCCACGACGACCATCGTCAGATTCACCGTCATATCGCCATGATACGTCGACTTCAAAACGATTGTGCCACGCGGTCGAACGATGCGGCGGGCTGTTTCGAAGCCGCCCGGCGTGCCGGTGGCTTCGACGACGAGGTCGATGGAGGCCGGAGCGAAGGTCTGCGGCTCCGTCGTCGTCTCGATGCCGTGCCGCGCCAGAATCTGTAACTTATCGGTATGGCGGCCCAGCACCGTCAAGTAACAGCCCGTTGCAGCGAGAACCTGCGCGCACAACAACCCCAATTTGCCATCGCCCGTAACGACCACGCGATCGGTCGGGCGGACGTGGATTTGCTGAAGAATCTCACACGCAGCGGCTAATGGCTCAACGAAGATCGCTTGATCGTTTGAGACGACATCAGGCAGAGCGTGAAGATTTTCGTAAGGCAACAAAAGATAATCGGCGAAAGCACCGTCGCGCCGATCGATACCGAGCGTGGTGCGCTGGGGGCAGTGCGTCGGCCGATTGGCGCAGCAGGTTGGACACACGCCGCAGGCCGCGTTGATTTCACCCGCCACGCGTTGTCCGATCAGATCAGGTCGATCGTCGGCCCGCTCGACGACGCCGACGAATTCGTGGCCGGGCACGCCCGTAAAGGACATGTAGCCTTTAACCAGTTCGAGGTCGGTGTTGCAAATGCCGGTCTGCAACACGCGGATCAACGCTTCACCGCGCGGCGGCGTCGGCGTGGGATAATCTTTTTCAAATCGCAGTCCGTTGTCGATGACGAGCGCGCGCATGATAAATCGATTCCTGTCAGTCTGGTTGAATTCCTAATGCGTACAGCGTACAGCGTATTTCGTATTTCGTAGTTGCGATACTCAGTACGCATCAAATCCTATACTTCAATCGCAGGTATCGCTTCGCTGAGCATCTTCACTTCGACAGCCGCTCCGCAGTACATCGACACGAGATTCGCCAGGTCTGCGCTGATTGCTTCTACGTCCGTTGGAGTGACCGGCGGCAGCCCGTCGATGTTGATCTCGGCGGCGGTGGTGGTTCGCATCAACTTGCTGAATTCGGCCTGCCGCCAGGTCCACCGGCGGCACAGCACGGTTTGCCCGTAGGTGAAAATCACTTCGCCCGGATTGGGTTGCTCGATCGTCGTTTGACCGAAGGCGGTGAACTGTTCGTTGCCCCGCGCAAACCCGAGCCGCAGCTCTTGACCATCATCCATGCCCGCGTCGATGGCGTGTCCGCCAATTGTGACCAAATAGCGCAGCGCCGTGCTGTTACACAACGCGGCCAGGGTATTGATGTACGGCAAGCCTGTGGTGAGCGAAGTCGAACCGTCGCCGCGCCGCACGCGCTTGACCATCGCCTCGATCGAACTGGCGTAATCAGTCGGCTTGCTCCCGAAGGCGCGATAGGCTTCGCGCCACGCCGCGATATTCGGATGTGCCGAAACGGTTGCCAGGTCGGCTCGTTCGCGGATCATTTTCTGTGCGCCCTTCAGCATCCGGGCCACTTCGTCGATTGGTCCCTCGATGTTGATGCTGCGCCGCGCCACGATGACGCCGCGCACGTAGCCGGGATATTTCTGGAATAGAGCAGGATCAATTCGATACAACATCGGCTTGCACTCCTTGAAAAACAAAAGAGCCAGCGATTACTCCACTGGCTCAATGTTAGCATACCTTGGGTCGTTAAGCGGCTGCAGGGGCAGCGGGCTTCGGCTTGCGGCGGAACCATGTGCGCCACTCGCGATTTTCCCAGACGACTAGAATCTGCGCGGCGTTGAAGATCGATGAATAGCTGCCGCTAAAAACGCCGACCATCAGAATGGTGACAAAGTGCCGAATTGTGACGCCCCCGAACAGCACCAAAGCCAGCAGCGTGAACAACACGGTCAGCTGGGTGTTGATCGAGCGGTCGAGTGTCTGGATAATACTGTGGTTGACGACCCGGTCAAATTTCTCGCCCCGGCGGCGGATCAGGTTCTCGCGGATTCGGTCGAACACGACGATGGTATCGTGCACCGAGAAACCGATGACCGTTAGCAATGCGGTCAAATACAACGAGTCGACTTCCCAACCGAAGAGTTTGCCAAAGATGGCCGCCGCGCCAATCATCACGGCCACGTCGTGCAGCATGGCGATAACGGCGGCCACGCCGTAGCGGAAGGAATGGGGAACCTGGCGGAAGGCGTACCACAGGTAAGCCATGATACCGAGTGCCGCGATGCCGACGGTCCCAGCGGCGCGCTGCACGACTTCTGCGCCGATCGCGCCACTGACTGAACCAAATTCCTGCTCAACCAGCGGACCGAACTTTTCGCGGAGCGCGGCTTCGATTTGATTTTTCTGCTCATCGGACATGGTCTTTGAGCGAATCTGCATGCCGTTGTTCTGGGTGCTTTGCACCTGGCTGGCGTCGAAGCCAAAGCTGGCAAACACGGCGCTCACAGCCGCCGGCTGCGGCGCCGCACTCTGGAATTGGATATCCAGCAGTGAGCCGCCCGTGAAGTCAATGGCCAGCGGAAAACCAAAGAAGATCAAAGCCAACAGGCCGGGTATGATCACCAGGAGTGACAGCCCGAACCACCGATAGCGTTTACCGACAATATCCCACATAGATGTCTCCTGAGCCTCATCTCATCCCCGCTTCGCTTCCCCTTATTCTCTCCCAATTCTGAATCGGGAGTAAGGGAAGGGGCAAAGGGGTCAGTGAGGATTAAATGCCAAACAGGTTATGCCGTTCTTCCAGATTCATGTTGTCCAGCACAAGGTGCAATAACGTGCGCGTCACGCGAATCGCCGTGAACAGGCTGACCAACACACCGATCGCCAGCGTCAGCGCAAAGCCTTTGACGATGCTCGCGCCAAACGCATTGCCGAACCAGTACAGAATGCCGCAGGTGATCAGCGTCGAGATATTCGAGTCGCGGATCGATGGCCAGGCGCGCGCGAAGCCGACTTCGACCGCAACGGCTAAGCGGCGGCCCGCTCGCAGTTCTTCTTTCATGCGCTCGAAGATCAAGATGTTGGCGTCAACAGCCACACCGACCGATAAAACGAAACCGGCGATACCGGGCAGGGTCAATGTGACAGGAATCAGTTTGAACAGCGCGAAAACGGTCAGCGTGTAAAGTATCAAGGCGAGGTCAGCCAGAACACCGGGCAATCGATAGTACAAAAGCATAAACAAGGCGACTGTCAACAGGCCGATGATGCCGGCGATGACGCTGGCACGAATCGAGTCTTCGCCGAGTGTCGGACCGATGGTGCGGCTTTGAGCCACTTGCAGCGCGACCGGCAGCGCACCATAGCGCAGCACGTTGACCAACTTGTTGGCTTCATCCAGGCCGCCACCGCCCACTGTGATGACGCCTTGTCCGCCAGTAATGGCCGTGCGGATCGACGGGCACGAGACCACGGCATT
>JADGQE010000238.1 GCA_017882055.1 Thermoflexales bacterium | reverse complement strand
GCGGGAGAAGCCGACGCTTTCGGCGCGGGTTCCAGCAGCTGCGCCAATCGCGTCTGCGCATTCGCATTTGACGGGTTGAGTTTCAGCGCACGCTGGAGGCAATCGATCTGCTGGCGCGTATCGGGCACGCTAAAGCTCAGCAGATACCAACCCTGATCCGAGGCGGGATTTTGCCGGACAAATGCGGCGAGCAGCGGTTGAGCCAGATGCGGCTGCCCGGACTGAATATATTCGTTGGCCTGTCGAAGCACATCGGCGGGTAATGGATTCATGCCTGGCCCCTTCAATTTACCTGCGGCAAATACGGTGGATCCGTTTTCGTAGCCATGCTGAAATCGTTGCAACACAAACCGGCGATCTCAGGCATCCACCGCGTCACCACATACCGGCAAGATTATCACATTTCGCCTCATTTTACCGCAGGGTGACGCACTGGCGCGGGTCCCGTTTAGCACGGCGGCGTATACACCGGATCCCATGCTGGCATGATACCACAATGACGCGCTTTCACAATCCGGCAGTCACAGCGCAAGAGGCCACGTCCCGGCGATGTCATCGGTCCCGGCCACCGTGTACATCACGAATTCGAATTAGCCATCACGGCCTATTTGCCAGGAGACGCCTTACTTCTCGCACAGTGCCGGCGCGTCCTGCGCTTTGCCATGATACTCATAAGTCTTTCCATCAACCGATAGCGCGATCTTGTATCCCGGTGTGATGACCTGAATATACATTACGCCGGGTTTGGCGCAGCCCGCACTTGCATCCGGCCATTCGACCTGCTCGAAACTCACGACTTGAATCTGAGCAACTGCGATCTTCAAACGGGTGGCCAGATCGGTTCGAGCGAGATCGACCGTGGGGTTGATGGCCGCCGGTGTGGCGAGAGGCGAGTCAAGTGGAGATTGCAGCGGCGAAGTCAACGGCAACGGCAGGCCGGTTGGGGCCGGAACTGCAAGCGAGGGTGGCACGATCGGTGGTGAGGCGACCGGCGTTGGCGCGGGCGCGATCGATGTCGGCGCAACCAACGTCGCACAACCGCTTAACAGCAACACGGCAACTAGAATCAGTAAACGTTTCATTCGCTTTTCCTCCGAGGATTTGGATCGATCACGATCAGCCACACTCATACCCTGAGGCCTGCATCGATCAATGGACAGCCCGTAGCCCATGGATTATAATACTGATAGGTTTACCATCCCTTGGTTAGCTAGCTTCTTAGTCAAATAGTCATCTCAGCGTTGCCCATCAGCGGTCGGTCTGGCCCAAGAATCGAGGTGACACTGTGACAACCACACAATACTCTGATCCTGATACGCTGACGCCGCGCGAGTTGGACGTACTGCGGCTGCTGGCGCGGGGTTTGCCGAACAAACAGATTGCCACGCAGTTGGCCGTCAACGAGCGGACCGTGAAGTATCACGTCAGTGCGATCCTGGCGAAGCTGGATGTGACCAACCGCACCGAAGCGGTAACGGTCGCCGCGAGCCGAGGGTTGATTGCGCTTTAAGGATGAGGGATGAAGGATGAATACAGAATGAATTTTCATCCTTCCTCCTTCCGCCTTCATCCTTTACATGGGGAGATCGCATGCCAAAACCAAAAGTATTCGTCACCCGCCTCATCCCTGAAAAAGGGCTGGAACTGGCGCGACAGGCGGCCGACATTGAAGTCTGGCAAGATCCCTTGCCGCCGCCACGCGAAGTATTGCTGGAGAAAGTCAAAGGTCTTGATGGTTTGCTGTGTTTGTTGACGGACAAGATCGATGCCACGCTGATGGATGCCGCCGGCCGGCAGCTCAAAGTGATCAGCCAGATGGCCGTCGGCTACGACAACGTCGATGTGGCGGCGGCGACGCAGCGCGGCATCCCGATCGGCAACACGCCGGGCGTGCTGACCGATACGACCGCCGACTTCGCGTGGACGCTGTTGATGTCGGCCGCGCGGCGGGTGGTCGAAGGCGACAAGTTTACGCGCGCCGGCAAATGGAAGACGTGGGGGCCAATCGATTTTCTCGGCCCCGACGTCAGCGGGGCCACGCTCGGCATCGTCGGCTTCGGGCGAATCGGGCAAGGCATGGCCAAGCGTGCGGCCGGCTTCGATATGCGCGTGCTGTATTACGACGTGCAGCGTTATCCCATTGTCGAGAAATCGCTGAACGCCGAATATGTCGATCTGGAAACGTTATTGCGCGAATCCGATTTTGTGACCTTGCACACGGTGCTGTCACCCGAAACGCATCACCTGCTCAATAACTCCAGGTTCAATCTCATGAAGCGATCAGCCATCATCATCAACACGGCCCGCGGGCCGGTGATCGATCCGCAGGCGCTGTATCGTGCCTTGAGCAGCGGCGCGATCGCCTACGCCGCGCTCGACGTGACCGAGCCGGAACCGATTCGCATGGACGATCCACTGTTAACGCTCGACAACATCATCATCGCGCCGCACATCGCCAGCGCCAGTTTTCAAACCCGCAACAAAATGGCGACGATGGCCGCGGCCAATCTCAGCGCCGGTTTGACGGGCGAGCGGCTGCCGACCTGCGTGAATCCCGAAGTGTATAGATGATCGGGGATCAGAGATCGGGAGTTGGCAAAGCACTGCGAGGTAAAGTATGGCAACGATTGACTCGGTTGATATCGGCACAATGATCACGCGCGATCCGAATCGCCATCATGGCCGTCCGCATATTGCAGGCACGGGCATCAGTGTTCGGCGCATCGCAGGTTGGTATATACTGGGCTATAGCCCGGATGAGATTGCTGAAAAATACAGCCATCTCAATCTTGCTCAGGTGTATGCTGCCCTGGCGTATTATCACGCTAATCAAGACCAAATGGACGCCGAGATTGCGGCTGAAGAAACTGAGGCAGAGCGGTTGGAGAAAGAATTCCTTGCCAGCCGGAGCGCCTCATGAAAATTCACCTGTACGCCGACGAAGACGCTATGGACTCTGATTTGATTGAGGCGTTGCGGCGTCGCGGTATGGCAGTGACCACGGCCCTGGATGCACACATGATTGATCGGGAGGATGTAGATCATCTAGAGTATGCCGCGTCACAGGTTTGTGTCCTCTACAGCTTCAATGCTCGTGATTACTTGAGGTTGCATCAAGAGTATATGGCTGCCGGTAAATCTCACACCGGCATCATCCTCGCGCCGCAACAGCAATACTCGGTTGGCGAACAACTGCGGCGTTTGTTGCGATTGATGGCGACTAAATCGGCCGAAGACATGATCGACCACGTCGAGTTCCTGAGCAGCTGGCATTGATTGTGGCGCTGCCCCTCTGGCACGATCGACAAGTATTAGTCACCGGCGCGACCGGCTTCATCGGCAGTCACCTGGCTGAGCGGCTGGTGGTGTCTGGCGCACGCGTGCGCGTGTTGGTGCGCAATCCGAAGAAGCTGCTGCCTTCGCTCCAGGGCCGCGTCGAAGTTGCTGTCGGCGATTTACTTCAGCCCGATTCGTTTGCTGCCGCAGTCGCCGGACGCGAGATCATCTTTCATGTTGCAGGTTGGCTCGGCACACCCAATCGATTGGATGTCGCTCACGCGATCAATGTCACGGCGACGCGCCAATTAGCCGAAGCCGCCCGATCGGCGGGCGCGCGGCGCTTCATCGGCACGAGCAGCATCGCGGTGTATGGCCCGTTGACCGCCGGCCTGATCGATGAGACGCAGCCGCATTGGAATGTGTACGCGTATACCGAAACGAAGTCGCTGGGCGAGGCCGCCGCGTTTCAAACAGCTACCGATCATTTCGGCGTCACGGTGATCCGGCCGGCCGAAGTGTATGGGCCCCGCGGCGGCGCCTGGACAGTGACACCGGTTTCGCTGGCTAAACGCGGCTTACCGTCGTTGATCGGCGGCGGGCGTGGTCTGTGCCATCCCGTCTACGTTGATAATCTGGTGGATGCTTATCTTTACGCAGCCACGCGCCCCGAAGCGATTGGTCAGGCGTTTACGATTTGTGATTGCGATGTGCCGTGGCGTGAATTCTTCGGGCGCTATGCGGCGATGGTTGGCAAACGCGCCCGATCGATTCCAGTGGTGCTGGTGCAAACTGCCGCGCTGTTGTCCGAAGTCGGTTCAAAGATCACACGTCGTCCGCCGCTATTCACACGCGAGACAATCGGCTTTATCACCGGTCAATACCGCTTAAGCACTGAGAAGGCACGGCGGTTGTTAGACTGGTCACCACAAGTTTCGCTGGATGAAGGCTTGCGCCGAACAGAAGCATGGCTGCGCGAAGCAGGCTACTTGTAAATGCGGAATGCACAATGCTCAATGCACAGTCATGCATTGTGCATTATGAATTGAGAATTGATCGTGAGCATCGAAACAGGGCAGTTGATTCGGCTACAAATTCCGGCGCGAGCGCGCACACTATGGCTGAGCCCGGCATGGGCGGCGGTCTGTGGCATCGTCGCTTCGGGCGCGTTTGCCTGGAGCGGGCGCGATGTGCTGATCGGGGCGCTGGCTCTGCTGCTGGCGGACGGCGCCTGGGCCACCGTCTGGTGGGGTCTGATTGACACTGATTGGCCGCAGCTGTTGTCGCAGTGGAATACGCTTGACGTGGATCAAAACATCCGGGGCCTGCCCTTCTCGCAGCCCGGCTCGCCGGCTGATCGTGTGCAGCGCCGGTTCGCGCGGCTAGCCGCCGGGTGGCGAATGGAGTCGTCACCGCAGGCTGGCAGCGTGATCTTAAGCGTGATCTTTTCGACCATTTTGAGTCTGATGATCAGCGCCGTCATCGGCTGGCAGATCCTGGCGTTGAGTGTAGCGGCTTTCGCCTTGACGCAGATCGGTTGGCTGGTCAGGCGTGTGCGCCGATCAGCCCCAAGTCTCTGGCAGGGTCTGCTCGATGTTGGTTTGGCCTGGACCTTGGGACAAGTCACTTTCAGCACTCTGAATCCGCTCACGTTGGGCGTGGCGCTGCTGTTTGCCATCGCTTATGGCGCGGCACTCGATCTGGCGCACGGCGGACGATCAACGCGGCGCTGGCTATTGGCTCAGCTGCTGGTCGTCATCATCCTGGTGATTCTCAAGCAGCCCCTGGCGGCTTTTGCGCTCATCGCTATGTTAGTCGCCCAGTCGTTGCTCGCTACGGTGATGCACAGCCTCACCTTCGCCCGCGCCGCGCAATTCTGGTTGATGGCCGCGATGCTGATCACGGCGTTAGCCGTGCGCTGAAACGTGGGGCGTGGCGCGTACTACGTGATGCGTGTCTTGCTGATTACCCGATCCCTAATCCCTGATCCCTGATTAACCAATTGACCACCCCATGCTTCTTGCTCTGATTCTCCTCGCCCTACTTGCCATCTTCCTCTACTGGCAACTCGTCCTGGCCGAAGGCGCGTATTTTGGGCCGAGGGTGGTGGCGCTGTTATACGATCTCGTGGCGCGCCATTACAACCACATCAAGCAGTACACGGCCGAGGACGATGCGCACTTCCTTGGCATTCCGCTGTCGGCTTCACTCATCGGCAGCTGGCAGCCGCTCGTGTTGGACGTGGCAACGGGCACCTCACGCTTGCCACTGGCCTTGTTCTCACAGCCGAATTTTCATGGCCGGGTGATCGCGTTGGATAATGCGCGTCGAATGCTGCACGCAGCGACGCAGTATGTGGCCGCGCATCGCGATCGAATCACCTGGGTGTGGCATCCCGCTGTACCGTTGCCGTTTGCCGACGACGCCTTCGATGCGGTGACGTGCCTTGAAGCCTTGGAGTTTATGCCGGACACCCGCGCGGCGCTGATCGAATGCATCCGCGTACTGAAGCCGGGCGGCATGCTGCTGGTCACCAATCGAGCGGGCCGCGGCGCGCACTTGATGCCCGGCAAAGCCATGAGCAAAGCGCGCTGCGAGGCACTCCTCAAATCACTGGGCCAGACCGATGTGACACTGCAGATCTGGCAGTACGATTACGATCTGGCCTGGTCGCTCAAGCCCGGCGCTGACGCGCCCGATCGACTCACGGATCCGATCGAAGCACTGCGCTGCCCCAGGTGCCACAGCCGCCTCGATCAAATCGATGGCGCTTTCATGTGTGCGAACTGTCCGCGGCGCTATCCCATCGGAAACGATGGCGTGCTTGAAATGTTATGATGGGCTATATTCTTGCGATGGGTTTAGCATCTGGTGATTATACACAAGTGCTCAAGTCGGCGTCCCGCCGACGATCCGCGTCCTCGCGGATCGAGAGCAAAAACCGAGATGTGTATAATCACCAGTTAGCATCGATTGACACTTCTCCCGTTCAACCCTCGCACGGTTCGTTACGCCTTACGTTTGATTGACGCATTCACCTGACCGGGCTATACTTGCCCGCGAGGGTACATCGATGATGCGGGCTGTGTTTCGCGGGATAAATCTCCTGACGATCCTCGCGCTGCTGCTGAGCACGGCGGGCAGTGCGCTGGCACAAGCCGGCGGCGAAGACGAATTCGTCGCCCGCCTGATCGCGCAGATGTCGCCCGAAGCCAAGGT
>JADGQE010000237.1 GCA_017882055.1 Thermoflexales bacterium | reverse complement strand
CCTGGCATCGGTCGCTCGCGCATCGTACTCTTTTGGGAAGTGCTTCATGCTTGAGAGCACCGGGCTGGTCGCAAACTCACCCAGCGGGCACAGGCACTTGCCGATGATCTGATTCGCCACCTGGCCCAGCAATTGCACATCGACCAATGTCGCTTTGCCGCCAAGAATGCGATCGTATTGCTTCTCCATCCAGAACGTGCCTTCACGGCAAGGCGTACACTTGCCGCACGATTCGTGCCGGAAGAAGTGCATCACTTTGCCCGCGGCCCAGACCATATCGATCGAATCGTCCATAATGATCATCGAAGCCGATCCCAGGATCGATCCGGCGGCCGCCACTGATTCGTAATCGAGCGGCGTATCAAGGACCTGCTCCGTCACGATCGGCCCGGACGCGCCCGACGGCAGAATCGCTTTGACATGGCGGCCTTCGGTCAGCATGCCCTGTCCAAATTGCTCGCCGAAAATCAAATCGCGAAACGTGATCTTGCCCAACTCAGCTTCATAATTACCAGGGCGCTTGACGTGACCCGACAAACAGAAGACTTTGGGCCCTGGGCTTTTCGCCGTGCCGAGCTGGGTGTAAGCGGCTGCGCCGTTGTTGATGATGTACGGCACGTTGGCCATCGTCTCGGTGTTGTTGATCACGGTCGGCTGGCCGTAGAGGCCGACCACCGCCGGGAAGGGCGGGCGAAGCCGCGGCTGGCCCATCTTGCCTTCCAGCGATTCGAGCAGCGCCGATTCTTCGCCGCAGATATACGCGCCCGCGCCCAGATGCAGATAGATCTGAACCTCGACGTTGGCGCCAAAAACATTTTTGCCCAGATAACCGGCGGCATACGCTTCGTCGATCGCGGCCTGCATCTTGCGCGCGACCGGCTTGAATTCGCCGCGCAGATAATGATAGACGCGCGTCGCACCGGTCGCATAGGCGGCAATCGCCGAGCCTTCGATCACTTGATGCGGGTTGAACTCCATCAGTTCGCGGTCTTTGAACGTGCCCGGCTCGGACTCATCGGCGTTGACGGTGACATAGTGCGGGAAACGATCTTTCGGAATGAACGACCACTTCACGCCGGTGGGGAAGCCGGCGCCGCCACGACCGCGCAGGCCGGAGGCCTTGACCACGTCGATGACTTCATTCGGCTGCATCGCTGTGACGGCCTTCTTTAACGCGGTGTATTCGCCATAAACCGAGAGTTTATGAATGTCGGGCGTGTCTCGATGACGCAGCAAAATAAACTTGTCCATGCAATTCCCCATACTGCGTATTACGTATTACGAAATACGCAATACGTTTTACGCTTCTTTCGAGTCTCGCTTACTCACATAATAGATGTCCGTATGAACCGTATAACCTTCGCGCTCGAACAAGGCCAGCGATGCATCGTTGTAATCCTCGATCAACCCTGCCATCACTTTCAACCCGGCTTCGCGCAGCGCTGCTTCGGCCGCATGAATCAACTGCGCGCCATAACCCTTGCGCCGCTGATCCGGGTCGATCGCCAGCCGGTTGATCCAGCCTTTGCGCATATCGTTGGTCGCGACGACGACACCGATCAATTTGCCGTCGTCTTCAAGGCCGATGATGATCTGGCCTCGTTCAAGCTGTCTGGCAAATTCTTCGCGGCTGTCACGCCCCGTCGGCCGGATCGACGGCAAACCCGACCGCTGCCACAGATCGATCACGGTATCGTAGTCATCGATTGTGAGGCGACGAATATTTGGCATAGTTCATTCGCCACGGATTTCCTTTTGATATTTCAGCGGCGTAATCCGTGTCATCCGTGGTTGCTCTTTGCCAGCATTTCTTCAATGATCCGATCGAAGTCCTCGTTCGAGAGTCGCTCGAAGTATTCCAGATCGATTTGCATCATCGGCGCTTTGTCGCACGCGCCCAGGCAGACAACCGATTCCAGCGTAACCGAACCATCTGTCGTCGTTTGCCCGCCGTGCTCGACCTTGTGCTTGTCCAGTCCTAATTTTTTGCAGGCATGATCGAGAAACTGCTCCGAGCCGCGCAGCGCGCAAGGCAAGTCGTTGCAGATCTGCACGACGTGTTCGCCAACCGGATGATCATAGAACAGCGTGTAAAAGCCGACGACCGATTCGACTTCCGTCGGCTCAACGCCGACGATGCCGGCCACTTCACGGATCGCGTCCGGCGTGCAGTAACCGTATTCTTTCTGCGCGATATACAACAATGGCAGCACCGCCGATCGTTTGCGGTCAGGCGGATACTTATCCAGAATCTTTTCGATTTCGGCCGGATATTTTTCGAGTAATTGAGTCATAAGGAATTGGTAATTGGTTACTTGGTCAATTGGTCGCTTCGCGTGGGCAACCGGTTACTAGTTGACTAATCACCAGTTGACCGATCACCAGTTGACTAATCACCAATTGACTTGTTATCGATCCACATCTCCTAACACAATATCGATCGAACCGATGATGGCGACCAGATCGGCGATGAACACGCCTTTGGTCATCAACGGCAAAGCCGACAGGTTGGCAAACGACGGCGCACGGAAGTGAACCCGGCGCGGTTTGGGTGAGCCGTCGCTGTTGACGTAGCAGCCAAATTCGCCGCGCGGCGATTCCACGCTGACATACACTTCACCGGGCGGCGGCGTAAAGCCTTCGGTCCATAGCTTGAAGTGATGGATCAACGATTCCATCGAGTACGCCAGTTCTTCTTTCGGCGGCGGGGCCACTTTGCGATTGCCGGTGATGAATGGGCCTTTGGGCAACTTCGCCAGTGCCTGCTCGACAATGCGCACCGACTGGCGCATCTCCTGCACGCGGCACCAGAAGCGCGCGTATACATCGCCCGCTTCGCTAATCGGCACGTCGAACTCAAAATGATCGTAGGCCGAATAAGGCTGGGCTTTGCGAATGTCCCAGTTAACGCCGGAACCGCGCAGGCTGGGGCCTGTCATCCCCCAGGCTATGGCGTCTTCCGCCGTAACCACGCCGACACCCTGAGTGCGGTTGATCCACAATGGATTGTTCTTGAGCAAGCCCTCGTATTCGTCAACCTCGGACGGGAAATGGCCGAGGAAAGCGCGCACCGCATCTTCAAAGCCGGCCGGTAGATCGCGCCACAACCCGCCGATGCGGAAGTACGAAACCATCATGCGCTGGCCGGCGACCATTTCGAAAATGTCGAGGATCTTCTCGCGTTCGCGGAAGCAGTACAGGAACACGCTCATCGCCGCCAGATCGATCGCGTGCGTGCCGAGCCACACCAGATGACTGGAGATGCGCTGCAATTCGCACAAAATCACGCGCACATACTGTGCCCGCAGCGGCACGTCGACTTCCATCAACTTCTCGACGGCCATCACATAGCCGAGGTTGTTGCTCATCGGCGAAAGGTAATCCATGCGGTCGGTTAGCGGGATGGCTTTGGTATACGTCTTATCTTCGATCGACTTTTCGATGCCGGTATGCAGATAGCCTACATCCGGGATGCACGAGATAACCAGCTCGCCGTCCAGCTCTAGCAGTAGCCGTAGCACGCCGTGCGTCGAGGGATGCTGTGGCCCCATATTGAGCAGCACGGTATCGCCGTCGAGCGCCCGCTGAGAGACCAAACCCTTCATCTCTTTCAGGTCGTCGACGGTCAATTCCATTAACTGATATTCGTTCTCAGGCATCAAAGACTCCTACAACCTTGCGAGGGATTACGAACCACACCTTCGCAAAACTCAACACCTCGCAAGGGTCATTCCCTGGCGTATGGCTTGCGCTTCTCAATTTCGGCGAAGTTGTGCGTAAACTGCGGCTCTTCATAAACCAGCGGCGCGTCGCGTCGCAGCGGGTGGCCCAGGTAATCTTCTGGCATGAAGATGCGGCGTAGATCGGGATGACCGGTGAACCGGATGCCCATCAGGTCCCACACTTCACGCTCGTGCCAGTTGGCGCCGGGCCACACACGGGTCACGCTCGACACCGCCGGCGCATCGCCGCCCAATCGGACTTTGAGGCGCAGCCGCCGATTGTATTCCATCGAATACAGCTGATAGTTCACGGCGAAACGCGGCTCGTCGGGATAATGATCGGCCGCGCTCACATCCGACAGGAAATTGAAGTGCGCAGCCGGATCGTCGCGCAGCAACACGCAAACCGCTACGATGTCTACGGGCCTGACGACCAGCGTCGTCTCGCCGCGAAACTCGATGACTGCCTGCACCGCGTCAGGCAGCTTGCTCTTTACCAGATCGATAATTGTGTCAGCCATAGGATTTCCACACACAAAAAGCGGATCGGACAACGATGCCTATTCCGTTGCCGATCCACCCTGGATTCGATTACACTTTGATTGGCGCCACCGTTTCGCCCTTGAACGGGTGACTGCGCCGGACCCGCTCATGCAACTTGATGATGCCATCGATCAAGGCTTCGGGGCGAGGCGGACAGCCGGCCACGTACACATCGACCGGCACGATCTCGTCCACGCCCTGAACGATGGCGTAGTTGTTGTACACTCCGCCGCACGAGGCACAGTCGCCCATCGACAGCACCCATTTGGGATCGGGCATTTGATCATACAGGCGGCGCAGCACCGGCGCCATCTTGCGGCTGACGCGCCCGGCCACGATCATCAAATCGCTCTGGCGCGGACTGGCACGCATCAACTCCATGCCGAAGCGCGACATGTCATAGTGGCTCGCCTGCGCCGACATCATCTCGATCGCGCAGCAGGCCAGCCCGAAGCCCAACGGCCACATCGCATTGGTGCGGCCCCAGTTGACCAGATCTTCCAAGCGGGCCGTGACCACGCCCATATTGCCCAGTTTCTGCTCTAATCCCATTCCAACGCTCCCTTCCTCCACACATACACATAACCCACCAATAAGATTCCGACAAAGACCAACATCTCAACGAACCCAAATAAACCTAGCGCGCGGAAGTTAACGGCCCAGGGATAGAAGAAGATCACTTCGACATCGAACAGGATGAAGAGCACCGCGATGAGATAGAAGCGAACAGACATGCGGCGGGTGCCCGGCCCGATCGGCTGCATGCCCGACTCGTAGGGCGAACCTTTGCGGAACGACTTGCGGCGCGGGCCGAAGATCGTGCCCACCGCAACTAATAAAAGGCAAACGACAGTGGCGACGATCAGCAGGATAGCAATCGGCAGATAGGATTCAAGCATGTCTGACTCTCTTAGCATTTGCGACGCAGGGGAGCGTCGATTTGAAGCACTTTGTTGATTCTAGCACAAGCACTGGGGGGTGTCAATAATAAAGAAGAAGAATTCACGCTACACGATAGTAATCTGTGATCCTTGATCCGTCTTGGTCACTTCGATGCGAACGGGGAACGCATCTTTCAATTCGTCGAGGTGCGTGATGACGAGAATACGCTGGAAGTCGTCTTGAATGACGTTGATGGCCTCAACGAGCCTGTCTCGGCCGGCGCTATCCAGTGCGCCGAAGCCTTCGTCGATGACGAGCGTTTGCAACTGCGCCCCTGCGCGCCGCGCCAGCAGCTTGCTCAACGCAATGCGAACTGCAAAGTTCACGCGGAACTGCTCGCCGCCCGAATAGTTTTCGTAAGGCCGTGTGCCTAACTCGTCGGCGATTCTAATATCGAGTGTCTCAACGGTATCGCCTTTGACCGTTTCCTTCTGCGTATCGAAACGCAGGTGCATCCGTCCGCCGGTGATGCGCGTCAACAGCGCATTGGCCTCGTCCTCAATTTCGGGAATCGCCGCTTCGATGATCATCGCCGGCACGCCCTTCTTGCCGAAGGCCAAACGCAGTTCTTCGTAGAGGCCCTTGTCCTCGGCCCATTTTTTGCGTTCGGTCAATTTCGAGTCGCGCTGCCTGATCATCGCTTCGCACGCGGCCAATTTTTGCTCCGCCGCGCCGAGGGCTTGCCGTGCCCGCGCTTCGTCCGAGCGAGTGCGTTCATAGTCCAGCTTGATCGATTCGAAATCGCCCAGGCTCGCCCGGGCTGCACCCATCTGCGCGGTGATCTCGATCTGCTTCTGCTGATCGGCTGCGATGGATTTCTGCCAGTCCGCCTGGCGTTTTTTCAGCAGATCGATTGAGTTGGCCGCTGCCTGTGCCGCATCGATCGCTGCTTGCAGCTCGGCCAGCCGTCGATGCAGCATCGGCAGCATCCGCAGTTCGGACTCCAGCGCAGTGAGTTGGCTATCAGCAGTGGCGACTTCGGGCTTGATGGCTTCCAACCGGGATTTGTTATCGCGGAACAACTGCCGCCGCGCTTCGATCTCGGCGTTGAGTTCGGTGACAATTTTTTGGCGATGGTCGTCGGTCAAGGGTTGGCCGCAAGTTGGGCACAACGGCTCGGTCGATGATTCGAGCAAGGCGAGGCGGGCTTTGAAAGGCTCGACTTCCGGCACCAGCCGCTCGTTTTGTCCGCGCAACGACGCGGCTTCTTCATTCAACGTGTTCTTAAGTTGACGAAGTTCGTCACGCAACACTTCGCGTTGCGTCAGCGCCTCGATGCGCGCCTGCGCTTCAGCCAATTCCTTGACCAACGGAGCGTCGTCTGCTTT
>JADGQE010000015.1 GCA_017882055.1 Thermoflexales bacterium | reverse complement strand
ATGAAGATCAATGTCATCAAACCCATTGTAGCATCTATCCTGTTTGCAGGGTCGTTCCTGCTGATAACATTCCGAGTCGTTTCAGCGGCTCCTGATGTACAAACTCAGCCAGCCACCAGAGAAATCCAATACACTTCTGGAGCAGCATCATACTCGACCTCTCCTTTGCTCCAGGGTCCCATTGGAACAACCGCGACAGTGCAAGCTCAGTCAGGCGAAACGATATCTTACACAAATCACAACGGCGATACCAAGCACTACACCGACACTCATGAGTCTCTTTTGCCTTATCTAGTGCTCCATCATGAAGACGGGCGTTTGGCTCCTGAAATCTCTCGCACGCTTGGCGTGGGAGCCGCTTCCGCTAACTAAACAGTATTGCCGGTAGGAGTGCGGGAATGACGGACTCCGCAAGAGTTTCATGAATGTACTTAGGGTGCAATCGATCCGGTGTGTGGTTCAGGCGGAGCCGCCTGGCCGAGAAACTCGGCGACGACGGCCGCGATTTTTTCGCGCAGCGGCAATAGCACGTCTCCGCCTTGCGGTGTGACGTAGGATTGGGTCATCGTTTGATCGATGCGATAGGTCTGAATGTTCTCGCGCGGAATGGCCGCCCACTTCTTAGCCAGCGCCAAAATCTCAGGAAGTGACAAATCGGTTTCAAGCGAATCGCCTACAGCATTCAACGTCTCCGGCACTTTGCCGATCGAGCCGATGCTCAACGCTTTATCGCGGATGGCGAGCATCACCTGCTGTTGACGCTGCAATCGGCCAAAGTCGCTGTCGCCGTGGCGGGTCCGCACGTACTTCAACGCGAGTTCGCCATCCATATGAACGCGTCCCGCTGGAATGACCAGGCGTTCGGTGCCGTAATCGGGCGTGGGGTACGCATTGTCGATGATCTCATGCGGCACGTCGATGTCTACCCCGCCGACCGCGTCGACGACTTGCTTGAAGCCGGCAAAATCAATCACGGCATATTTGTTGATCGGGATGCCGAGATTCCAGCTGATCGTTTCTTGGGCATAGGCCGGCCCGCCGCCGGGCAGCTGGTAATACTGGCCGAAGAAGTAAGCGGTGTTGACACGATCCTGCGTGTTGAGGCGGGGTAGGGGCACATACAGATCGCGCGGGATCGAGAGCAGCGCCGCGGTGTTGCTGATGGGATCGATGGTGATCAGCGTGATCACGTCGGTGCGGCTTGGATCGCTGACGGTGTTCGAGCGCGTGTCGATGCCCATCAACAAGATCGTCAAGCGGCCATTGTTAGCGACGGGCCACACGCTGTTGTCGCCGACCCCGACCACCACCTGCGCCACCTGGCCGAGGGTGCTGATCGTCTCCTGGAAGCTGCGGCCCAGCCAGCGATCGCGCAGGGTCAACAACGTGCCGGGTCCGATGGTCGCCAACACGAAGCTGGTGCCGGCGCACAGCAACACGATCAGCGCCAGGCAGCCGGTCAGCAGATACAGGCCGATCGGGCGGCGTGAACGCCCCGCCGACACGCGCCGCGTAGCAGTGACGCGCCGCACCGCGATGCGCGGCGAAGGCTGAGTATTATCCGGCGGCAGCGTCGCCGATGACCACACAGGTTTGTCACTCATAAGCACACGACTTTGATAGGACTCAGCAATTCTTAATTTGGACGCATGGCCGTGCTTGTCATTCCGAGGAACGCAGTTTGTGACGAGGAATCTCTACCCTGGCAGGCTTGCATTGTTGATTAGCGTAGAGATTCCGCCCATGTCCGGCGCACTGCGCCGGCGCCTGGCGGGCCACCAACGCATGGCGTTGGGCATGGCCTGGGCCGCCAGGCGTCGCTCCGCTCGGAATGACAGTTGCCAAAATGAGAATTGCCGGATAGGACTGAAGCAGGTGTGATTTTACACCGGCCGGTCTGATCGTGCCGACTCAGACCAGGGGCAGCCAAATAAAAACGCCGCCTCTGGCGAGACGGCGTTCGTCGGTTCAACTTGCACGTGGTTTAGAGGGGCACCACGTCTTTGGCCTGCAGACCCTTGGGGCCTTGCTCAATGGTGAACTCGCAGCGCTGTCCTTCGTTCAGCGTGCGATAGCCAGTGGCCTGAATCGCACTATGATGGACGAACACGTCCTCGCCACCTTCGCGCGAAATGAAACCGTAACCCTTCGTCGCGTTGAACCACTTCACGGTCCCTGTTACTCGGTCGCTCACGTTTACTGCTCCTTGCGTATTTTGATGTTAGGCCGAAGGTTAGCCCCGCGCAGGCCGCATAACAAAACGACCCAGGTCACGTAAGCCTGAGCCGGAATTACTTCTGCTGCCACTTCAGGTACTTACCACGTCCTACGGCGCAAACTATATCATGCCGACTAAGTCCTGTCAAATGAAGCGCCGGTGTATAATTGCGCGAAGATAGTCTGAAACGAGGCAGGGCTACAGCCGCATGGTGATCTCCAAGAAACTCACGCTCAATACGCATGGCCATGGTCACACCGTCGATCTTACGCCCGGCGTCGAGCGGGCCGTCAAAGAATCGGGCACGACCAGCGGCGTCGTTACCTTGTTTGTCGTCGGATCGACGGCGGCCTTGACGACGATCGAGTACGAAGAGGGAGCCGTGGCCGATCTGGGCCGCGTGTTCGAATCGATCGCGCCGCGCGACGCTGAATATGAACATCATCTGCGCTGGGGCGATGACAACGGGCACAGCCATGTTCGAGCGGCGCTGCTAGGCCCGTCGTTGAGCGTGCCCTTCGTCGGCGGCCGGTTGACGTTGGGAACGTGGCAGCAGATCATTCTGATCGATTTCGATACACGGCCCCGCCAGCGCGAAGTCGTGGCGCAGATCGTCGGCGAATGATGAGCACGGAATCAGTCAGGACGTTGATCGTGATCGGGCTGGCGGCCATTCCGCTGCTGCTTGGCATCGGCTTTGCGTTCGGCAAGTATAACGCCGGGCGCACACGCCGCACCCTGCGTCCGCTGCGCATGGCCACATCGTTCATCCTCGTGGTGTGCGCGGCGTTGTTGTGGGCGAACAGCACGGTGCTGAGCGGCGCGGCCCGTTCCATTTTCTTCGGTATGGCCTTTGGCTTCTGCGGCGATCTGATCCTGGCGGATGTGATCCGGCTGCGGAATCCCATGATCCCCGGCATCATCGCGTTTGGCATCGGACACATTTTCTACATCACCGGCTTCATTCAAGTAAGTCAAACGCTGGGCCTAAGCAATCCGTTGTCCGGCTCGATGTTGTGGGTCGTATATGTGATGGTCGTCGGCGTGTTGTGGGTGGCTGTGATCAACAATCCGCATAAGTCGCGCACGCTCAATATCGGATCGTTGATCTATGCCTGGCTGATCAGCCTTATGGCTGGAACAGCGGGCGGCCTGGCAATTCAGAATGGACGTTTCGGCTTAACGGCGCTGGGCGGCTTACTGTTCTTGATCTCGGATATGATTCTGGGCAACCGTGAACTGCGTGACAATGCGTGGTTCCTGGTGCACGATGTGGTGTGGGTGATTTACATTGCCGGACAGGCTCTGATTGTGTTGACGACGCGCTGAGTTTGAGAAAGGCGGCAGCATATGATTGACGCCGCGCGCTATGGGCCGGTCAAGTATAATTAGGATAATTGATAGGATCACGTCCGGTCCGATTGGGAGATGCTGATGCCGCTCATACACATCGAGCCGTTCAAAGTGCGATCATACGAATGTGATGCTTATGGCCACGTCAACAATACGACTTACTTGCGCTACATGCAAGAGGCGGCGTTTAACGCCTCGGCGGCGGCTGGCTACGATCGCGCGCGTTATGATGCGATGGGTCATTACTGGCTGGTGCGCGAAACCGACATCGAGTATTTACGCCCGCTACTCTATGGCGACACGTTTGAGGTGAAAACCTGGGTGCAGGACTTCAGACGCGTGCGATCACGCCGGGCCTACGAATTTCGCCGGACCGGATCGACGGATCTGATCGCTCGCGCGCATACCGACTGGGTCTACTACAATAACAAGACTCAACAGCCTGCCACCGTCCCGCCCGAAATGATCGCGGCGTTTATTCCTGAGGGCATGACGATGCCACCCGCCAAGCGCGATCCGTTCCCGTCAGCCCCGCCGCCGCCGCCGGGCGCGTTTAGAATGAACCGGCGTGTCCTGTGGCGCGACATCGATTCGGCCGGACACGTGAACAACTCGGTTTACCTGTCCTACATCGAAGACTGCGGTATGCTGTTGCTGGCTGAGAGCGGCTGGTCGATCGATCGCATGATGGCCGAAGGCTTCGTCATCCTCATTCGGCGGCATCAGATCGAATACTTGCAGCCGGCCGCCATCCACGATAACCTCGAAATTGCCATGTGGACTTTCAATCTCCGGGGGGCCACGGCGATGCGCTATCACACGATTACGCGCATGAGCGATCGTGAACTGCTGGTCCGCGCTTATTCGTATTCGGTCTGGGTGAATCCCGTCACGGGCCGGCCGGTGCGCATCCCGGAGCGTTTCCTGGTTGATATGCGGTCGAACATTGTGGCGTAGCTGGCTCTCGCAGTGACTGCGCGGGGTCATGCGGCAGGATTGCTGGCGTGGCCGGTTTAAGGTGTTTAATTCGTTGCTAAGCGCCGGACCTGGATGGGTTCCGGCACTTTTTGTGTGCGCCCGGCATTCGTTCGACTTGATGAACCGCCGAATGCGGACCCGCATGTCCGGTAGTGTGAGAAGGGGAGAGGGCGACTGCTCCCTCTACTCGATTATAACGATGTGGTACAATCCCGGCGCATCTCGTTTGAACGCGAGTCGAAGTCGGGGCAAAGCAGTTCCAGGGCGATCGCTGGTGGTCATCATTTTGATAGTCATCGAGTCGCCGATCCACATTCTTCATTGCGAAATGTTTTGCCCAGACCAAACCAAATCCTCAGGAGATTTCAATGCCGCGTGCAAAACAGTCAAAAGGGAAGTGTGCCTACTGCGGACAAGAGTATGCAAAAGGCCCGATGACTAAACATCTGGCCATGTGTGCGCCACGCCAGTCGGCAATTGCCAGGGCCGAGACCAAACGTGCGACGACCGAATCACTTTATCATCTGCGTATGCAAGCTGCCGGACAGCCCCTCTTCTGGCTGGATTTGGAGATGCGCGGCTCGGCCGCATTGAAAGATTTGGATGCCTATTTGCGCGCGATATGGTTGGAGTGTTGCGGACACCTGAGCCAGTTCTCTATCGGCGGCTGGGGCGGATCAGAAATACCGATGAAGCGCGGCATTGCCCAGGTCTTTCAACCTGGTGTCGAACTGACGCACATTTACGACTTCGGAACTTCATCAGAAACGGTGATTAAAGCTGTAAGTGTACGTGAAGGCAAACCCACTACGGCCCATCCAATTGCTCTGATGGCGCGCAACTTACTCCCAGAATCTCAGTGCCTTGAGTGCGGACAACCGGCTGCCTGGTTGTGTGAAGAGTGTATCATCGAAGACCAGGTGTGGGGAACCTTATGCGACAGCCACGTTGAAACGCATCCCCATGATAATTATGGCGAACCCATACCGCTCGTTAATTCACCCCGCTTGGGAATGTGCGGCTATGATGGCCCAGCTGAGCCGCCTTATTGATTGAGAATCTCCGATGACCACCTTCACCATCGAACGGTTATCTCAAAGCAGGCACGATCCCCGATTATGCGCGCAGCGCCAACGGTGTGTTGGATGCCAGTGTGTTTTATTATTGCCGGCTTGAATCGCTTCGAGAGTGATCTCAAGAAGGAGTTGAATCAACATGGATTTTTTCAAGAAATTGTCGAGTTTCTTCACCGCACCTGCGTCGGGCGGCAGCGGCACTTACTGGATTGCCGTGGAATGCTTGCGCTGTCACGAAGTCATTCGGGCGCGGATCAACTTATTCAACGATCTCAGCGCCAATTTCGACGACAACGAAAAAGCCGCCACCTATACTTGTCGCAAAGTGTTAATTGGCCAGCAGCATTGTTATCAACAAATCGAAGTGACACTGACGTTCAATGCCAGGCGCAAGTTGATCGATCAACAGATTCAAGGCGGCAAATTTGTTGAAGAAAAGTAGCGCATGAGATGGCAGTGATTTTTGAAGACAACTTTTCTGAACTGGCACAGTTGTACGCGCAGCATCGACCGCAATACCCCGCGGCCTTGTTTGCTTACCTGGCCACGCTGGCGCCGGGCCGCGATCGGGTGTGGGATTGCGGTACGGGCAACGGCCAATCGGCGATCGGCCTGGCCGATTACTTCCAGCACGTCATCGCCAGCGATGCCAGCGCCGAGCAAATCGTGCACGCCCGCCCACATGCGCGCATCGAGTATCGCGTAGCTGGTTTCGATCGCGTCGAGGCCGACTCACGGTCGCTGGATATGGTCGCAGTCGCACAGGCCATCCACTGGTTTGATCTGGATCGATTCTATGCCGAGGTGCGGCGCGTGCTGAAGCCCGGCGGCATCCTGGCGGTGTGGGGCTATCACCTGAACGAGATTGCGCCGGAGATCGATCGCGTGATCCGCATCTACAATGACGACGTGCTGGGGCCGTATTGGTCGCCGCGCATTCAACTGTTGGCGCAGCATTATCGCACGATCGACTTTCCGTTTGAGGAACTCACTCCGCCGCAGTGGGTCATGGAAACCAATTGGGGCTTGAATGATCTCATCGGCTATTTAGCCAGCTGGTCGGGCGTGCCGAAATACATCGAAGCGCGCGGACGTCATCCGTTCAGGGAAATCCGCAGCCAACTGCTCGAAGCATGGGGGCCGCCCGATCAACTGCGGCCTGTGCATTGGCCGCTGTATTTCCGGATTGGACGCGTCTAATACTTTTGGCTCTTCCGACTTCAGTAAGGAAAAGAAATTTTTGGACGCAGATTTACGCGGACGGGAGCACTGCACCGCATGTGTTAGACGGATAAGAAGAAAAATCCGTGTTCACACCTGCCCTGCTCCGCAGCGCGGTGCACGGGTCTGCGTTAATCAGCGTCCTGATTCCTATGTCGGTTGAACAATCATCCTGTTCAAGCCAAAAGCCCCATGTTTTTCTGGAGCGAAGATCGATGTTGATCGAAGGTGAAGCCAAAGCGGGGAAGGATTTGGAAGGGAATACAGATCAAGCGGTTGAAGCGAATAGCGTGACTGATAAGGCCATGCGTCGGATTCGCGGCCTATTTGCCAGCGGCGTAACCGTCGCGACCACGGCGCACGCAGGCCGATTGCACGGCTTAACGGTCAGCGCGTTCTCGGCCGTGTCGCTCGATCCGCCGCTGGTGCTGGTGTGCGTCGGCAACGAAGCGACGGCGCAGGAGATCATCACGGCGAGTGGTATCTTTGCCGTCAACATTCTCAGTGATGAGCAAGAATTTTTGTCGGAACGATTCGCAGCCCGTGCGCCGATCGTCAACGAGAAGTTCGAGGGTGTGCCCTATCACATCGCGGCGACCGGCGCGCCGATCCTTGAAGAATCGATCGCGTGGTATGACTGCCGCCTCGCTGCAACCTACGCGAGCGGCGATCATGTCATCTTTGTCGGAAAAGTGGCCGCTGTTGGATTTGGCGATGAGTCGCGCCGGCCGCTGCTGTACTTTGCGAATCGATATGCGGGATTAGAAGAGTAGGGGCAGGTCCTGGGCGAGCGCGAGGCTTCTACGGTAATTCGTCTATTTTGGGCGGCTGTTGCCAACGCTTTACCTCATTGCCGGTCGAATCGAATAACACGAAGGTCGGCGTGCCGACGAATTGGTGTTTATCGGCAAAAGCCCTGCCGATCGGTGTCAGTATATCCACGCGAATCACTTGCCCCGAAGTCCAGTGTTGTTCCAGCCCGTCAACGGCGGGCTTGGCGGCCATGCAGGCCAGTCAATAATTGGAGAAGAATTCGACCAGCGTGGGCTGGCCCGCTTTGATGGCGGCCTCGTAATCTTCGACCGAATTCAGCTGCAAGCCTGCGCCGGTTCGCAAGACGAGCCAACCTGTCCCCAACACCACGGCTAAGCCGCCCCAGATCAACCACCCTTTGCGCGCGCGGCGTCTGAGCAGCACGATCGCCGTGATGAACAAGACGAACGAACCCGTTAGCAAAAAAGAATGTTGATTGAAGAATTGAAACACTACATTGCCTCTAAGATCACGGCTTCGTTCGGCGCGAGCGATAGCGACCAGCGCACGATCTCTTCGGGCCGATCGATTGACGACAACCGGCTGCGCCACGGTTGATCCACTTTCAATTGCAATGGGCGCGAGAAGAAGTTGAGCGCGATCAACAGGCGTTGTCCATCGGTTTCCCGCTCGTAGGCGAAAACTCCGATCGGTCGGGCGAGCGGGCGATAGGTGCCGCTGATGAGCGCGGGTGATGCGCGCCGCAACTCGATCAAGGATCGATAGTAATTGAGCAGCGACTTCGGCTCGGATCGCTCGGTCTCAACATTGATCGTTTGAAAATCGGGATTGATGCGCAGCCACGGCTGACCAGTGGTAAAGCCGGCGTTGGGCGTGGCGTCCCACGGCATGGGCGTGCGGCAGCCGTCGCGACCTTTGTAAATGGGCCAATATTTTTTGCCCGGCGGATCGAGAATTTCCGCGCGTGGAATCTTACCATCGCGCAAGCCGAGCTCTTCGCCGTAATACAGAAACGGCGTGCCGCGCAGTGTCAGCAGCATCGTGGCCGCAACCTTGGCGCGTGCCACCGTGGCCGAGCCGGCGGCATACCGGCTGATCGAGCGCGAGTTGTCGTGGTTGTTCAATACCCAACACGGCCAGGCGTGCTCAGGCAGTTGCTTCTCCCACCTGGCAACGATGTCGTAGAAACGACGTGCGTCCCAACTCCGATTCAACATGCCAAAGTTGAAGACGAGGTGCAGTTCATTCTGCTTATCGCCATAGTAATCTTCTGCACCCTCGACTTCGACTTCGCCCACCGCCATGCGTTCGGGATAAGCGTTCAGCAGTTGGCGGAAATCTTGCCAGATCGCATGTGTTTCAGGCTGATTCATGTGATTCGAATGATCCTGCCGATCATAACCGCGCAGCCCGAACTTCGGCGGGTTGTCAGGCAGTCCTTCGGCTTTGATCGGCATGTGGGCCACGTCGAGCCGGAAGCCATCCACGCCGCGATCGAGCCAGAACGTGCATTCGTCAAACATCGCAGTTTTCACTTGTGGATTGCGCCAGTTCACATCGGGTTGTTCGGGCACGAAGAGGTGCAGGTAATACTGGCCGGTTGCTTCGTCGTACTGCCACGCCTTGCCGCCAAATACGGATTCCCAGTTATTGGGTTCGCGGCCCTGCTTTGCATCGCGCCAGATATACCAATCACGCCTGGGGTTGTCGCGGCTCGATCGCGATTCGACAAACCACGGATGCTGATCGGATGTGTGATTCATCACCATATCCAGTACCACGCGGATGCCGCGCATATGCGCTTCACTCAACAGCCGATCGAAATCGGCCAGCGTGCCAAAGACTGGATCGATGTCATGGTAATTGCTGACGTCGTAACCGAAGTCAGCCATGGGCGAAGGATAGATCGGGCTGAGCCAGATCGCGTCGACGCCCAGCCATTGCAAGTACTCGAGTTTGGAAATGATGCCGGGCAGATCGCCCACGCCGTCGCCGTTCGAATCGGCGAAGCTGCGCGGATAGATTTGATAGATGAGGCCATCGCGCCACCACAGAAATTGCTGATTGCTGATTGTTGATTTTAGATTGAACTCGGTTAGTCGTTGGTTCATAATTCTTCTTTTGTCATTGCTCATTCATCGGAGTTATCAATCGCGCCGGGTGATTCGAGGCGGAGCACGTCGCCGTGCAGGTTGACGACGACGCGGAAGCCCATCATGCCCAGCCATTGCTGCGCGCCATCCGGCAAGCCGCTTTGCAATACTTGATCGATATTCTCAATCGATTTGTCGATCGCCGCTTTGGTGAAGAGATCCTCGCTGCCGATCATCTTCATCATACTCTGTTCGACGACGTCTTTATTCGCATTGATCTGTTCGCCAATAAATTGCAGCACCTGCCGGTCGATCCCTTCGGCGTCGATGTGCCGACGGAAGCCGCTATCGTCGATGACATATTGGGCTTCATTGCCAATCGCCGCTGTTTCGAGCGGGCGACCGCCTTCGTCAACGACCAGGCCCGCAAAGATCGCTTTGTTGCTCATCGTATTTTCCTCTGCTGAGAATCCCGGTTTCTATTTCACGTCCGCTTGAGCGAAGCTCACGCTGATACCGCCGTTGTTGATGCGGATCGCTTCACCGAAGTCCAGATTGAGCTGGCTTTGCAGCTGCGCACTGCCAGCCAGTAGAGCGACATGCCAACCGGCGCATTTGGTGCGCAGGACTTTGCCGAACTGCGCGTACAAGTTGCGCAAATCTTTGTCTTCGCCGATGCGATGTCCGTAAGGCAGGTTGGTCACCATCCAGCCTGGCCCGATCGGTTCAATGGCCGACACAGCCCGCCGCTCAAATTCGATATCGTTCAGCACACCGGCCCGCCCGGCATTCGCGCGGCAGGCTTCGATCGCGCCGGCATCTCGATCGGAACCGTGGATGCTCGCCGGTGCTTTCGCCAGTGCAGATTGATCGGCTTGAGCCAACAAATCTTCCCACGCTGCTCGATTGAAATTGGGCCACTCCGTGAACGCGAACCGGCGCTGCCGGCCCGGCGCGATGTGCCGCGCGATCAACGCGGCTTCGATCGGGATGGTGCCCGAGCCGCAAAACGGATCGAGCAACGGTTGATCGCCGGTCCAGCCCGAAGCCAGCAGCATCGACGCGGCCAGCGTCTCGCGCAGCGGCGCTTTGGCCGTGGCTTGCCGATAGCCGCGAAAGTGCAGCAGCGCGCCCGACGTGTCGAGGCTGAGCGTGCAGACATCGTCGACGATACGCACGACGATCAGGGGTGATTGCGCCGCCTGGGCATCTTTGTTGGCCGGCGCTAATTTGGGTGCCCGGCCCAGTCGCTCGCTGATCGCGCCGGTCATGCGTTCGGCGACGGCATCCGAATGAATCAGCCGCGACTTGCGGCACGTGGCACGAATCGAAACGGGTTGACCGGGCCGCAAATACTTTTCCCATTCAACGCGTTTGGCTTTTTGTTGCAGCTCCTTGAAGGTCAGTGCGCGGAACTCGTCCAGCCGCAGCAGCACGCGCTCGGTGGTGCGTGACCCCAGATTGACTTTGTAAATGTGGGTGCGAAAACCGCGAAATTCAACGCCACCAGGCACGGCGCGTGGGTTGGCAATGCCGAGTGAAAGCAGTTCATTGGCGCAGACGGCTTCGAAGCCGGGCGCGCAGGCGGCAAATAGATCGAAACGCGGCGGATTAGCCATTGATTATCATTTGTGTTTGCTTACCTCGGAAAATTAAGGACATTGATTCGTTAACTGGTGTTCGCTTTCTTTAAGAATGATGCTGCGGCTACATATTCGCCCGTGAACTCAGTGCCCTCGTTGGAGCAGGAGCCTGGCGATGGGAACTCAAAAACAGGTGATGAGGAATCACCCCTCGCCAGGTTGTTTTCTTCCCAGCGGCTGAATAGCTCGATGAATTCATCAGCGGTGGTGCAGGTGACCAACGACAGATGCACATCGGCTGCACCTGGCGCACCTTTGATGTACTTGACCACGTGTTTGCGAAAGAGGATGAGTCCCCGGGCAGGGTTATAATAATCGAGCATGGCCGCGAGATGCCGTCGAATCATCGTGGCTTTCTCGGCAAACGTAATTTGCTCGCGATCTTTGCGCTGGAAGATCCACGGATTGCCAATCGCGGCGCGCGCAATCATCACGGCATCACAGCCGGTCTGGACTTTCAGTCGATCGATGTCGGCAACGCGCTTGACATCCCCATTGCCGATGACGGGAACTTTGACTGCGGCTTTGATCTCGGCGATGGCCGCCCAGTTGGCTTCGCCTTTGTAGCCTTGTTCCTTCGTCCTGCCATGCACCGCAATCGCGGAGGCGCCGTTGTCTTCCAGAATGTGCGCCACTTCCAGATAGTTGCGCGAGGTTTCATCCCAGCCCAAACGGATTTTGCCGGTGACCGGCACTTTCAGTTCGCGCGACAACCGATCGAAGATCTGCGCGATTTTAGCGGGTGTCCGCAACAAACCTGCGCCCGCACCGCGACCGGACACGCTTGCTTCCGAGCAGCCCATGTTGATGTCGATGATGTCGGGGTGGAACATTTCTTCGGCACGCCGGCACTGGGTCACTAGCCGCTCGATGTCGCCGTCAAAGAACTGAAAGACCATCGGCCGTTCGAACGATGCAAAATCGAAGAAGCGCCACGTCTGCGGATTATTGTAACTCATCGCCGCGGCTGAGACGAATTCAGTGTAGCTCATGGCCGAGCCGTATTCGCGGCAGATCGACCGGAACGGCATATCCGAGAAGCCCGCCATCGGCGACAGGATCAAATCGCCGTAGATCGGAATCTCGCGGATGAAGAAGGTGGGAGCCGATAACGTATTCATCGTCATTCATTATACCAAAGCCGCGCGCATTATGGGGACCCTCTTTCACGTACCGCGAAATATCCGCCTAAAGTCTGAGCTAAAATCAGTTCAAAGCCTGCTCCTTGCCAGAAACTTGTATGCTACAATTTGGACGTTAGAGATTGGAAGTTGGATGTTGGATGAGAGTTGCTCTAATCACTAGTCGGCAACTTCCAGCTTGAGGAGCGTGATTTTGCCCATTCGTTCTGAACCCGCCAAAGTGCTGATTCTGAGCAACGATGACAACACTTGGACGCCGGCCGACTATGAGGAAATTGACCTCGAACTGGCCCGCATGATGAATGGCCTGATCGAGAACGGCTATCAGGTGGAAGTGCTGACGATCAGACACAGCGTCGTCAACGAACTGGGGGGGCATCCTTATTACTCGCCGGACGAATGGCTGATCTTTAACTGGTGTGAACAATATTACGATCGGCCGTGGACCGACACTGAGATTACAACCGAACTCGAATCGCTGGGATATGTCTTTACGGGTGCAGGTCCGCAGACCATGCGGACCTCGATGGACAAAGACCTCGTCCGCCAGTTGTTATCCGAAGCAGGCGTGTCGCTGCCGGAAGGCCGAGTCTATCGGGACGATCATGTTGAAGACTGGGCGATCTTTCCAGCGATGGTGAAGCCGTCCAATCAACATTCGAGTCAGGGCATCTCGCGGGCTTCGCTGGTGGAGTCGCCGGGCGAATTGCGGCGGCAAGTGCAGTGGGTGCTGGACGAATTCAAACTGGCAGTGGCGTTGGTAGAAGAGTTTATCGACGGGCGCGAAGTGCATGTGCCACTGGTCGGCAATCGATCGATTGAGGTGCTGCCGCCGGTAGAAATTGATTACACGTTATTCAACGATATGCGCGATCGGATATACACCAACGAGGCCAAGTTCGACAAACTCAATGCGCCCTACTATCTGACGAAATTTCTGTGCCCGGCGCCGCTCGAGGCCGGCACTCAATCTCGATTGGAAGAGGCAGCACGCAGCGCTTATCGGGCCACCGGCTGCCGCGATTATGGCCGGATCGATTTACGCATGAAGGACGGCCAGCCGATTGTGTTGGATGTCAATCCCAACGCCGATCTCTCATTTGAGTCTGATCATGCGATTGCGGCCAAGATGCTGGGCCTCACCTACGGACAGCTCGCTGCGCGGATCGTGGAGTGCGCGCTGGAACGCTGGCCGCGATCACGGACATAGGCTGATTCGATTGGCTGCGACCGATCTGGAAAAATTCGAAATGTCGTTTACACCTGTTCCTGCTAAGGTCCTGTTGCTGCATAATCATGATAATTCCTGGACCGCAGACGATTTACTTGAAGTGGCTGAAGAAACCCGGCTGTTGATGGCGGGCTTGAGGGCGAATGGTTATCATGTGGAAGATGCTAAAGTTTATGACAGTGTGGCTGAAGCCCTCCGTGGCCGTGGCTATGATCCGAATGAGTGGTTGATTTTCAACTGGTGTGAAGGCTATGCCGATCGACCCTGGGATTATGATGTGGTGGTCGAAGAGCTTGAAAAATTGGAGTTCATTTATACCGGTTCTGGAGTATGGTCATTACGAATCTCGCGTGACAAATGGCAGGTGCGTCGACTGTTGGCCGAGGCCGGTGTGCCGATTCCCTTTGGCGCGGCGGCGCGTAATCTGACCACGATCCAGTGGGATTGCTATCCCGCGATCGTTAAACCGATCAATCAACATTCGAGTTACGGCATCGATCGCGATGCAGTGGTCTACGACGAGCGGCACCTGCGGCAGCGCGTGGAATTTGTTTTGGATACATTTCATGCTCCGGCCTTGATCGAAGAATTTGTCGACGGGCGCGAATTTCAAGTGACGGTATGGGGCAACACCCCGCCGGTAGTGTTGCCTGCAGGCGAATTGGATTTTAGCGCTTACGTCGATCCGTGCGATCGCATTTACACGTATCAGGCAAAATTCGATTATGCTTCGCCGGACACTCAACACATCCGATTTCTGTGTCCGGCTATGATGGAGGCCCGTGTCCGGCAACAGCTCGAGCTTGCGTGCCTGCAAGCCTATCGCGCCCTGCGTTGCCGTGATTATGCCCGGATCGATCTGCGCCTGCGCGATGGCCAACCCTGTGTCATCGATATCAACGCGAATCCCGATATCAATTCCGGTTCGGTGGTGGTGATGGCGGCCCAGGCGGCGGGCATGCTGTACGATGACATGGTGACGCAGATTGTGCGCTTTGCGGCTGAACGCTGGCTGCGAACCCGTGGACCGGCTAGCGTTTCGCAAGCGCCTGATCGGATGACCCGAATGTGCTAAACGTGAACAGGCTGTCGGACCACTTAGTCGTTATGGCTTATTCCGGGCTGCATCCGTGATGTGCTCGAAAACTAATTCAGTAGATATGGATCAGGAGGATTCAAATGGAAACGCGACGTTTATCTCGAAGCAAGACCGATACGATGATCGGGGGTGTCTGCGGTGGGCTAGGTGCCTACTTTAGCATCGATCCGACGTTGGTGCGATTGGCCTTTGTGCTGCTGGCGGTGTTCGGCGGCAGCGGGGTGTTGATCTACTTCATCATGTGGATCATTGTGCCAGAGGAAGGCCGGGCGACCGGCACGCCGAACGAAATCATGCACGACAACGCGCAGGAAATGGCCAGTCGCGCGCGCGAACTCGGCCAGAGTTTTGGCGCGTCGAGTGATGGCAGTTCCACGCCGCACACGACGAATCGAAACGGCGGCTTGTTTGTCGGCATTGCGTTGATTGTGCTGGGCGGTATGTTCCTGCTGCAGAACTTTGTGCACATCAACTTCAACTTGCTGTGGCCTGGGGCATTGATCCTCATCGGTTTGTTGATGTTGAGCACGCAGTTCCGTAAACCGCGACCGTAAGGCCAGGCCGCGAATACAACGCCGGAGCCAGCTCCGGCGTTTTTGTTGACTTGCACGCAGACGGCCTACATGCTAGACTCATAAGCAGTCAGGAGTCGAAAGGCATGGTTGCCAAGCGCCGCGTGGAATATGAAGTGGAGTGGACGGCCGAACAGGTGAAGGCCCTGCGTGATCATCTGGGCATGACACAGGAGCAGCTGGCCGAAGAGCTCGGTGTGCGCCAGCAGACGATCAGTGAGTGGGAAGTGGGCATTTACAAGCCGCGCCGCTCCACTTCCAAATATCTGGGCCTGATCGCCGAACGGGCCGGTTTCGTTTACAAACCTCGAAAGTGAGAATCGCGTTTCTGGATAAGAGCCTGGTTCTCACTTTTGCTTATTGACAACTACACGGTAGCGTGTTAAAATAAGATCGATCCATTAGACGCAGTGCGGCTGCGTTTTTTAGCACAGTGTTTACACGGTAACGTGTTGTGCTGAAATTGCGAGGTGGACGATGGGGACTTATTCGCTGGACGAGTTGATTCAACGCTGGTTCCATCAAGACCTGACGCCCGATCAGGTGATCGGCCAAATGCTGCAAGTGTTGCAAGACCTGCTCCAGCGGGTGGAGGAGTTAGAGAGCCGCAATCGATATGACGGAGTGAGTGTAACGCCGAGACGGCGATAAAGTGATACGACCTGCGTATTGCGTAAGGCCAATGAGATGCGCAACACGCTAACGTCTACTTTGCCTGCGCACTTAGTCTTTCCTTCAACCCTGAGTATCTTTCGCCAGGCTTGTTGTTTTTCACCGCCATCGCCAGTGCGCGGCGGCTGCCGACCAGCACAACGAGTTTCTTCGCGCGTGTGATGGCCGTATACAAGAGATTGCGCTGTAGCATCATGTAGTGCTGCGTAAGCAGCGGCATCACGATGGCCGGATATTCGCTGCCCTGCGCTTTGTGGACGCTGATGGCATAGGCCAATGCTAATTCGTCGGCTTCGGTCCAATCGTAGCGAATGGGCCGATCGTCGATCGAGACGGTCAGCGTTTGTTCCTCTAAATCGATCCCCGTCACGTAACCCATATCGCCGTTGTAGACATCTTTGTCGTAGTTGTTGCGGGTTTGCATCACGCGGTCGCCGATGCGGAACAACGTGCCGGCCAAACGCCGCTCGATCTTTTGGGCTGTGGGCGGATTGAGTTTTTCTTGCAGCTGCGCATTCAAGGCCGAAACACCGGTGCCGCCGCGATACATCGGTGAAAGGACTTGAATATCCGTTGGCTTCAAACCGAACTTGCCAGGAATGCGCGCTGCAACCAGATCGACGATCAGCTCGGCAGCTTCCTCCGGATCTTCTTTGACGAACAAAAAGAAATCGCCGGCTTCTTTCGGCGTGAGCGGCAGCTGGCCTGTGTTGATGCGGTGCGAATTGGTAATGATGTGTGAGTTCATCGCCTGCCGGAAGATCACGTCGAGCCGAATGACGGTGGCGCGCCCGCACTGGATCACGTCACGCAGCACGTCGCCCGCGCCGACGCTGGGCAGCTGATCGACATCGCCGACGAGCAGCAGGTGGGCATCCAGCGGCACGGCTTTGAGCAGATGATTCATCAACAATAGATCGATCATGCTGGCTTCGTCGACGATCAGCAGATCGACCTCGAGCGGGTTCTCGGCATTGCGCTTGAAGCCTTCTCTGGGCGCGAATTCAAGCAAACGGTGGATCGTTTTGGCGGGTCGATCGGCGGCCTGACTCAAGCGTTTGGCTGCGCGGCCCGTCGGCGAAGCGAGGGCGTAGCGATGCCCGAACTTTTCGAGCAGTTCAATGACGGCCCGCATCGTCGTGGTTTTGCCCGTGCCCGGCCCGCCGGTCAACACCGTCACTTTGTGTTGAATCGCCGCACGCACAGCTTCACGCTGCTGATCGCTCAAGCGCGCGGTCGGGCGGCCGGAAACCGTCGAGCCAAGATCGTTGAGAGTGGGTTGCAGATCGATCTTCGCCAGATCATTCAAACGTGATAAGCGCGAATCGATGATGGCATTCAAGCGTTTCGCGACACTGACTTCGCCGTGATAAAATGGCGTGAGGTAGATCGCCGGCTCATCCCGCAGCGCTTGTTGGCCTGGACTCAATGGCGAAACGAGTTGCGGTGTCGAGAGGGTGTAAGGCACGGGGGCGGATCGCGCCGCTTGATCGGCCGCGAGAAATTCATCGAGGGATGGTTCAAGGGCAGGGGCGATTCGTTTGGGCAGCGCACCAACGATCGGATAAATTACTTCGCGTTTGATTTGATCATTCTTCTCCAACGTATCGAACGAAGCGACAACTTGATCAGCCTGTACCGTCAACAACTCGGCCGCATCGTGAACCAGTTTGGATTGCGGCGCGAAGACGTGGCCTTGATCGGCGAAGTTGCTGAGGGTGTAGACGACGCCGGCCGCCACGCGCGAGGGGGCATCGTGCGGCAAGCCGAGATCGTGCGCGATCTTGTCGGCGGTCTTGAAGCCGATGCCGTAGATGTCGCCGGCCAATCGATATGGATCGGCCTGCACCACATCGATCGCGGCGTCGCCGTATTGCTTGTAAATCTTGACGGCGAGACCGGTGGTGACGCCGTGCCCTTGCAAAAACAGCATCACTTGCTTGATCGATTTTTGTTCTTCCCAGGCACGGGTGATCAACGCCGCGCGTTTCGGCCCGATGCCCAGCACATCGCGGATGCGCTCGGGGGCGCGATCAAGCATGTCGAGCGTTTCGGGACCGAACTTCTTGACGATGCGGCTGGCCGTTACCGGCCCCACGCCTTTGATCAATCCCGAGCCGAGGTATTTCTTGATGCCTTCAATCGTGGCGGGTAAGACTTGCTCGCACTTTTCGGCTTTGAATTGTTTGCCGTGCTGCGGATGGACGGACCACTGGCCGCTCAGGCGCAGCGATTCACCGGGCGTGATCTCCGGCAAATTTCCGATGACGGTCACGAGATCAGGTTGGCCGCGCGCGTTCAAGCGGAGGACGGTGTAGCCATTCTCTGCGTTGTAGTAGGTGATGCGTTCGACGACGCCTTCGAGCGAGTCCATGGGGAAGATGATAACACAAACGCGCCCGCGCGATGAA
>JADGQE010000014.1 GCA_017882055.1 Thermoflexales bacterium | reverse complement strand
GGCGGGCCACCCGTGCATGGCACGGGACATGGCCTGGGCCGCCAGGCGTCGCTACGCTCGGAATGACACGACCGTAAACGAAACTGGAATTTGCTATAGCGTTTCTCGAATCAAAATCGGATCATCGCCGATAAGGCCATCGACGCCGGCGACCACAGCGGCCCGAATCGCGGCGGCATCGTTCACCGTCCACGTATTGACCTTCTGTCCTCGCGCGTGCCGCCGCCCGACGAAGGCCGCGGTGACCTGGGTGTAATGCGGATGGTGCGCCTCGAGGCGCGGGATCAGGAAAGCCGGCCAGCCGTAACGCAGATAAAACGACTGATCCGCCGAGTACAATAATCCGCAGGCCATGCCCGGTCGGTTGAATTTGACTTTGCGCAATCCGAGCGGATTGAACGACGACAAGATCACGCGCTCTTCAAGCTGATGCCGCATGATTAAATCGATCGCTTTCGATTCCAGCCCATCGCCCCGGCTGGTGTAGTTGGTCAATTCGACATTGATCAACACCCGCCGGCCCACGGCTTCGAAGACTTCTTCCAACAGCGGCACACCTTCACCCTTGAACCTGGGATCGAAATTCGATCCGGCATCTAATTGGCGAATCTCGGCCCACGTCAGATCGCTGACCCGACCGTGCCCGTCGGTCGTGCGATCGACGGTGGGATCGTGCATCACGACGACGTGGCCGTCGCGGGTCACTTTGGCGTCGAGTTCAATCGCATCGGCGTTTTGATCGGCGGCCAGGACAAACGCCGCCAGCGTGTTTTCCGGTGCGTGGGCGGCTGAACCACGATGCGCAATTACGAGTGGAGCCGAACGTGCTTGAAGGAACTGGTTCATAGCGAATATCCGTCGGGACAATGCAACCTCGCCCCTGCGGATTACAACTCCACAAAATACGTATCGCAGGCTCGATCGATCAAGTCTTTGGTCATCTCCATCGGCAGATTGAGGTAACGGGCAATGTCCCCCATCTGCTCGATCAGATCGCGCGGGTGAACCCCGCGCAGCTTGCGGCGCGGCTTGATGTAGTGCTCTTGCAGCAAATAGGCCAGGGCGCGATCGTCGTATTGCATATTCTTGGAGGCCGCCACGCGCTTGAAAATCTCACGGTATTCCTCGAAACTCGGATCGCCGACGTGAATTTTGTTGCGGATGCGGCGCAGGAACGCTTCGTCGACGAGGTCCTTCGGCGCGAGGTTGGTCGAGAAGACGATCAGGACATCGAACGGAATCTCGATCTTGCGGCCAGTGTGCAGCGTCAGGTAATCCACGTGCTTTTCCAGCGGCAGAATCCAGCGGTTGAGCAGATCGCGCGGTCGGACCTGCTGGCGGCCAAAGTCATCGATCAGGAACATGCCGCCGTTGGCTTTCATTTGATACGGCGCTTCGTAATACTTGTTGACTTCGTTCCACACCAGATCGAGCGTTTCCAGCGTCAACTCGCCGCCGACAATGATCACCGGCCGGCGAATCTTCAGCCAGCGCGGATCGCGGTTGCGCAGCGTGCCCATCTGGCTTTCAGGCACACGCTGATGATTGCCGGGGTCGAAGACTTTGATGATCGAGCCGCCGACTTCGACCGCGTACGGCACCAGAATATCGCTCGCCAGAACCATGCGGCCAACGGCTTCGGCGATCGTGGTCTTGCCGTCGCCGGGCGGGCCATACAGGAACAGGCTGCCACCCGAGTTGATGGCCGGGCCAAACTGGTTAAACGTGCGCTCGTTGATCACCACATGACTGAGCGCCTGACGCATCGCGCGTTGATGAACCGAGAAGCCCTTAATCGACTGCTTGCTCATCGCCTGCACGTAAGCATCCAATGTCACCGGGGCAGGTCCGGCGTATTGACTGCGATCGAGCGCCTCGCGCGCTTTGTCGCGGCCCTTGGTCGAGATCACGTATTGATAAGCCTGCTCGCCGAAGCCGCCCGTGCCTTTGACTTCGGCCAGCTGCTCACGCTTGAGAAACTCCAGCACCTGATCGACACAGCCCGCGAACGGCAATTGCATCCGTTCGGCCAGCTGTGAACCCGCCATGTAACCGGCGAAGTACATGATTTTCAAAGCCAGATCGGTCAGGAAGCCGAGGTTGAGTCCGGTCTCTTCAATTGATCGCGGCGCAGGCGGCTCGAAGGGTGGAGGCGTCGGGACACTTCGGGCAGATTTTGGCTCGCGTTGACTCATACACCGCTCTCCGCAAAGAGGGAATTTGACTGCACGCAGAGACTGACGAGCGCCTCCACGTGCGGTTCGCCGCGATTATACCATAGGCATCAGGCAAGCAGAATTGCGTAAATCGCCCAAATCGTTTGACAATGGTTTAGACTTGTTGTACACTCGAAATACATTTGTTCGCACGAGCAGATGGTTCGTTTTAAGCGTCCATATCCATCAAGCAAAAGGAGAAAACATGTACCAGCAAATTGTAGTGGTCGGCAACTTGGGACGCGACCCCGAAATGCGCTACACCGCCAGCGGCACGCCTGTCACTTCCATGAATGTCGCAACCAATCGCAAATATACGGGCAGCGATGGACAAGTCGTCAAAGAAACAACGTGGTTTCGCGTGTCGGTGTTCGGCAAACAGGCCGAAGCCTGCGCCCAGTACTTGAAGAAGGGCAGCAGCGTGTTGGTCGAAGGGCGGCTCAATCCCGATCCGAACACAGGCGGGCCCAAGGTCTTCACCCGGCAGGATGGCACCGTCAGCGCGAGCTTTGAAATTGCCGCGAACACGGTACGCTTCTTGAGCAGCCGCGAAACGAGCGGCGGCACCGGCCCGATTGGCGGGAGTACGACTGAAGAGGTCCCAGTCAGCGGCGATGAGATTCCCTTCTAATCCTGGCTGATTTTGATACACCAAGCAAGCCGTCTGCGATCGATCGTGGACGGCTGATTTTATTTGGGAGTTGGAACGATGAACAATCCGCTGCCCGTCCCGCCAACATCCGGCCCGACCCCGATCAACATCGAAATCCCGAATGATCTGGCGGTCCACTACGCCAACTTCGCGCTGATTATGCACACGCCGTCCGAAGTGATCTTGAATTTTACGAGCGTGCTGCCGGGCATGACCAAAGCCCAGATCGATACCCGCATCGTGATGACGCCGCTGCACGCCAAGATGATGCTGAATGCGTTGGCCGATAATTTGCAGAAGTACGAAGCGCAGTTCGGCGAGATCAAGCTGCCGACCGATCCCGGTTTGGCAACGCAATTTTTCGGACACACAAAATAACGATCAATGTGCAATAGTCAATGACCAACAGCCAGTTGACCAGTTGACGAATGGACCCATGATATGGATAACCTTGAAAACATCATCGAGAAGATTCGCGCCACTTTCACTACCCGCAACGCCGCGCGTGATCTAACCCTGAATCGTTCACGCGAGTTGATCCGCTTCTGCTCCCTGGCGATCCGCGCCACACACCGCGAAGAATTCGACGAGGCCGAAAAGCTGCTCGCCACGGCCCGGCGCGCCGCTGCCGAGATGAAAGCCGGCGTCGCCGAGCATCCCGAATTGTATTACACCGGCTATACGCAGGACGCGCTGAAAGAACTGACCGAAGCCTGTGTGACGTACGCGATCGTGCGCGATCAGCCGCTGCCATCGCCTGAAGAAGTCGAGGTTGACGCACCGGCCTATCTCAACGGCCTGGCCGAAGCCGCCAGCGAACTGCGCCGCCGCTGCCTCGATCTGATCCGCCAGGACCGCAACGTCGAGGCCGAGCGGATGCTGGCGGCGATGGACGACATTTACGGTGTCCTCGTCACCATGGATTTCCCCGATGCGATCACCGGCGGGCTGCGCCGCACCACCGACATGCTGCGCGGCGTGCTGGAACGCACGCGCGGTGATTTGACGACGACCCTGCAGTTGGAAAAATTGCAGAAAGCACTGCAAGAAGTCGAAAAGCGAATCGGGTAATCATTTGCCACGGAGTCACGCTGACGCCAAGTTTTCTCTACTGCACTGGGTGTCTGGGTGTCTGCGTGACTTCGGAGATCCTTGCCATGTCAGATCGAATCATTCGCGCCAGCGAGATCGGCCAATATGATTTTTGCGCCAAAGCCTGGTGGCTGCACAGCGTCGAGGGCCTGCCCTCGGCCAACGTGCGCGAGATGCAGATCGGCCAGGCGGCGCACGAGCGGCATGGCCGCCAGGTAAGCCGCGCCGCACTTCTTCAACAAGGTGCGGTGCTGCTGCTCATCGCCGGCGTCATCTTGCTGGCGATTTTTCTACTGAGCAACGGACTATAATTGCTGATCGATAACTGCTGATTACTGATCACTGATCACTCATTACTAAACCATGATCGGCCTCATCGCTCTCCTGCTCGTCATACTTGGCTTGATTGCGCTAGGCCTGGGCCGTCGCTTTCAAACGGAGGCCGGCTTGCCGATCGGGCGCGTGGTGTACGCCGATACGGGCGGCTGGCATCCGGTCGAGAAACCGTTATACTCACCCAGGTATCGATTGGCCGGCAAGCCCGATTATCTGGTGCAGCGTGGCCGTCAGCTGGTTCCGGTCGAAGTCAAATCATCGACCGCGCCGGGCGATGGGCCGCGCCGCAGTCATGTGCTGCAACTGGCCGCGTATTGCTTGTTGGTGCAGGAGAACTACGCGACACGGCCCAGGTCAGGTATCATCAAGTATGCCGATCAAACTTTCGAAATCGACTTTACGCCGGGCCTTGAATCGAGTTTGCTCGACGTGATCGATGCGATGCGTAACGATCTGAGGCAAGGGCCGTCGAGTCGTTCGCACGACGAGCCGGCGCGTTGTTTACGCTGCGGCATGCAATCGGTCTGCGACGAACGGTTAGCCTAAATGTTGGTTCAGTCTACGCCCAGGTCCAACAATGCGGTCGAGCAGCTGCGTGCCGCCAAAGCATCGCGCGCGCCGCAGCGCGATCAACCCAAACCGGCGCGGGTTTTGCTGCTGAATCATCCGCGCCTCAGTGCCTCGTTGCCACTGGCGAACGACATGGCCGCTCAACTGCGCGAGTGGGACATCGCGCCCGAGATTGCCACCATCAGCGACGATCTGACGTTGCAGCGTTTCGGCGATTTTGATATGATCGTTGCACTGGGCGGCGACGGCATGATGCTGCACACCAGCCGCCTGACGGCCGAAGCCGGGGTGCCGGTGCTGGGCGTCAATCTGGGCCGCTTAGGGTTCCTGGCCGAAGTTCAACCGGCCGAGTGGCGCAGTGTACTCGATCGCGTCCGCCAGGGCGATTACTGGATCGAAGCGCGCATGATGCTGCACGCTGAACTGTGGCGTGCAGAACAACGCCACATGTCGTTCGATGTGTTAAATGAAGTCGTAATCGGGCGCGGTGCGGTCATCCGTCCGGTTCGACTGGAGACTTACATCGACGGCGGCCTGCTGACAACCTACCTGGCCGATGGGTTGATCGTCGCCACGCCGACCGGCAGCACAGCCTATGCGCTGGCAGCCGGCGGGCCGATCCTGCCGCCGGATCTCAAAAACATCCTGCTCATTCCGGTCGGGCCACACTTGAGTATGAACCGGGCGATCGTGCTGGCTCGCGGCTCAAATGTGAACGTGATCGCCCGCACCGAGCATCAAGCCGTGATCAGCGGCGATGGCGCCATTGAAGAACCGCTGCAAGATGGCGACCACGTCGTCGTCGAGGCCAGTCCGCACATTGCGCGCTTCGTGCGCGTGCAGGATCCCAGTTACTTCTATCGCACGTTGATGGCCCGCATGGGCGAGAATCCGTCGGCTGATATAGCCAGGAATCCGAATCAATGAAACGTAGTACGTGGTGCGTATTCCGTTTCTTCACACAACACGGATCAGGAATCATTCAATGAGTGAAACAACCGAAACCCATTATTGCTTTTACCATTCCACCACAGAAACATCGCTGCGCTGCAATAAGTGCGGCAAGTATATTTGTCCTAAAGATGCCGTGCGCACGCCGGTCGGCTATCGCTGCAAAGACTGCGTGCGTGAGCAGCAAGGGATATATTTCAACGCCGTCCCCGTCGATTATGTGATCACGGCCGTCGTGACCCTGCCGCTAGCCTATATTGCGGCACTCATCGTACCGAGCCTGTCCTGGCTGGCGCTTTTCGCCGGACCAATCGTCGGCACGGTCATTGCCGAAGTCATTCGAATTGCCACACGCAAACGGCGCGGACAATATACGTGGATTGTCGCAGTCGCTTGCCTGGCCATTGCCACGCTGCTGCCGATGCTGCCGAGAATCACTTTTCTGTTGCAGGGCAGAGCGTTTCTCATTGCCGACGTGGGTGGCGGTTTCTTGATCAGCCTGCTGTTCATCGGCATTTATCTGGCGTTGGCGATTGGCACGCTCATGGCGCGACTGCGCTACGGAAAATAACTCACAACCTTGCGAGGGGTTAAGCCCCGGTTGATGCGCTTCAAACCCACCCCTCGCAAGGATTTCCGGACTGACGATTATGCTCTCCGAACTTACCATCACAGATTTCGCCATCATCGATCGGCTGCAGCTGCAGATTGCGCCGGGCTTTAACGTGCTGACCGGCGAGACCGGTGCCGGCAAGTCGATCATCATCGACGCCGTCAGCCTGCTGCTCGGCGGCAAAGTCGGCGCCGAAGTGGTGCGCGCCGGTTGCGATCGGGCCTTGGTCGAAGGCGTATTCGATTTGGAATCAGCCGCGCCGAATACGCTGCACACGCTGCTGGCCGGGAACGATCTGCTCAACGAGGATGAATCCGATCGATTATTCTTGTCGCGCGAAGTTCGCGCGGGAGGCCGATCGACCTGCCGCGTCAACGGGCGAGCCGTGCCGGCGAGTGTGCTGCGCGAAATCGGCGAAACCTTGATCGACATTCACGGCCAAAGCGAACACTTGTCACTGCTGCGGCCGCGCGAGCACGTCAACCTGCTCGATCGCTATGCCAATACCTGGGAACGGCGCGAGAAGTTTGCGGGTCTCGTCACTGAACTGCGCAGCCTTCGCAAAGAACTGGGCGAGCTGCTGAAGAGCGAAGCCGAGCTCGCGCGCCGCGCGGACATGCTGAAGTTTCAGATCGACGAGATTCGTTCGGCCAGGTTGAAGCCGGGCGAAGAAAACGATTTAGCTCTGGAGCAAAAGCGCCTGGCCAATGCCGAATCACTGGCCGCCCTGGCGGACGAAGCCTACACCGCATTGTACGAAGGCGTCGGTGAAACACCGGCCGCGCTCGATGCGTTAGCGCAGGCGCAGAAAGCGATGGCGGGGCTGGCTAAGATCGATCCGAACTGGCGCACGCACCTCGAAACGATTGGCGGGATCACTGCGCAGGTCGACGATCTGGCACGCGAGGCCAAACATTACCGTGAAGCCATCGAGTATTCACCCAAACGGCTGGATGCGGTCGAAGAACGCCTGGACTTGATCAAGCGGCTCAAACGTAAATATGGCGCAGCGCTGCCAGAAGTCAGCGCATTTGCCGATCGGGCGGCGAAAGAGCTCGACAGCCTGGAGCATTCCGGCGAACGCATTGAAATACTTCGCCAACAAGAAGATCGGCTGCTGCACTCCATCGGCCAGGCCGGCCAAGAATTATCGGAGGCGCGCAAAGAGGCAGCGGCAAAACTATCGCAAGCCATTGAAGTCGAACTGAATGATCTGCGCATGAACGGCGCGCGCTTCGCAGTCGATCTGAAATGGGAGCCGGAAGCCGGCGGCGCCTTCGCCGGCGCGGAACGCTATCGTTTTGATTCGACCGGGCTTGATCAAGTGGAGTTCCTCGTCGCGCCGAACGTGGGCGAAGGGCTGAAGCCACTGATCAAGATCGCCTCGGGCGGCGAGACGGCGCGCTTGATGCTGGCGCTAAAGACGGTGCTGTCGCGCGCGGATCAAACGCCGACGCTGATCTTTGACGAGATCGATCAGGGCATCGGCGGCCGGGTGGGATCAACGGTCGGACAGAAGCTGTGGGGCCTGAGCAAACATCATCAAGTGCTGTGCATCACGCATCTGCCGCAACTGGCCGGCTACGGCGACGCGCATTTCAAAGTCGAAAAGCAGATCGACGGCGAGCGCACCTTGACCCACGTCAGTGCGCTCGATGGCGAAACGCGCGTGGAGGAACTGGCGCAGATGCTGGGCGCCAGCGGCGAAGGCGCAACGTTGAGCGCGCAGGAAATTTTGGCGCAGGTCAAACGCGTCAAGGCCAAAGAATAAACGATCGTCTGGCGGAGACATGGCCTGGACAGCATGGTGTCATACGAGCAAGGCGCGCTGCCCGTCACGGTTTTTTACATTCGCGGCGAACTCAACGCGGCTTCTTACGAACAGCTTCAGACGCAGGCCGAATGGGCCATCGATCGCGGCACCCGCAATCTAGTGTTGGACCTGGCCGGTGTGCCCTATTTGAGCAGCGCCGGTATTCGAGCGCTGAACCATATCTTCCATGGCTTGCGGACCAATCTGCCCGAAGATAGTGACGACGCTATCCGCCGCGGCATGAAGGCCGGTACCTATCGATCGCCGCATCTCAAACTGGCCCGGCCTACGCCGCGCGTTCATGAGATTTTGGATTTATCAGGCGTCAATCTGTTTCTGGAAATCCACCCCGATCTACAGGATGCGATTGCTTCGTTCTGATAGCGACCAAGCGAAAAAGAATGCCCGGCAAAACCATCGCGCAGAAACTAATGATCAAAGAAGGCTACCGGGTAAGGCCATAGCATGAATCCTTTGTTACGGAAACTGATTTCACTCACCGGCGTTGCGTTTGGTTTGCTGCTGCTGTTATCGGCGTGCGTTTCACCACAAGCAGCACCCGGCGCGACGGATGATAGCCCAGACGATACAGCGACAGCCATCGATCTATGTTCCTTAGTAACGCCAGATGAAGTTACGGCCACACTGGGCCAATCATTTCAACCGGCAGCAACCACGAATGTGCACGGCGATATCGCTTACGCTAAATGCTCTTTCGGCGACAGCCAAACCGGCCCCGCCCTTGAACTGGAAATGACCTTAGGCCAGCAAGCCCTCACGGACTTCAAAACGGGCCTCGACAATGCCAGGCAAGCCCAGGGCGCGCTGCCCCTTAAGGAAACGAGCCGCTCAAATTATCAAGCTTATGCCATCGGTGCAGCCGGCCAGCTGATTCAGACCTCACTCTTGAAAGGCGATGTCGAAATTGTTTTCGTGGTGTTTCAAAACGGCAATGGGACTTTCGATGCTGACCAAGCACTGGCACTGGCTCAATCCATCGCCAGCCGATTGCCCTGATTAATCCCGCTATGCTGGTGCATCGGATCACGAGGCTCACTCCCGAGCCTCGTTTTTTGTTTGCCAGCAGTGATATAATTGAGCTAGACGTTGGGGAATAGAAATTGGAGCGCGAAATGGCGACTCAATCGATCGCACTGGGTGAAATTCTCGATCAACTCACGGTCAAAGGCCAGCTGTACGAGAAGCTCGCAGACAACGCGGTGCGTTGCTATGCCTGCGCTCATCGCTGCCTGATCAAAGACAGACGCGAGGGCATCTGCCACGTGCGCTTCAATCGAGCAGGCACCTTGTATGTGCCGCATGGCTACGTGGCAGCGCTGCAAGTCGATCCGACTGAAAAGAAACCGTTCTATCACATTTTGCCCGGCTCGAATACGCTGACGTTTGGAATGTTGGGGTGCGATCTGCACTGTGCCAATTGCCAGAACTGGTTAACTTCGCAAACACTGCGCGATGAAGAAGCCGGCGTTGCCCCGCAGCGAATCACGCCCGCCGAGATGGTCAAGATCGGCCAACGCTACGGCGCGAAGTTGTTTGGTTCCTCTTACAACGAGCCATTGATCACCAGCGAGTGGTCGGTCGAGATTTTCAAAGCGGCGACGCAGGCCGGCTTCCGCTGCGTGTACATTTCCAATGGCAACGCCACGCCCGAAGTGCTCGATTATCTCAAGCCCTATCTCGTCGGCTACAAGATCGATCTCAAGTCGATGAACGACAAGAACTATCGCAAATTGGGTGCGGTGCTTAACCATATACTGGACGGCATCCAGCTGGTTCATGAGCGCGGTATCTGGACAGAAATTGTGACACTGGTCATACCGGGCTTCAACGACAGCCCGGAAGAACTGTGGGACGCAGCCCGTTTCATCGCGTCGGTCTCGCGCGACATTCCGTGGCACGTCACCGCGTTTCATCCCGATTACAAGATGCTCGAGCCCGATCCGACCACGGCGGACACCCTGATCCGTGCGGCCGAGATTGGTTTGGAAGCAGGCTTGCATTTTGTATACACTGGAAACTTGCCGGGCCACACCGACACCTATGAAAACACGTATTGCCCCGGCTGCGGCGAACTGCTGATCGCCCGCCGGGGATTCAGGATTTTGCAAGATAAACTAGCGGGGCGCGGCACCTGCCCAAAGTGCGGTTCAATCGTCCCCGGAATATGGAAGTGATCGATCATGGCCGAGACCCGCGTGAAGATGCTCATCTCTTATGATGTCGTGCCTGAACTTCAACAGGCCTACTATGAATTCGTGCTGGGCGAAATGATCCCGTCAGCGCAGGCGTTGGGGCTGGTCTTGAGCGAGGCCTGGCACACCGCGTACGGCGATTATCCCGTGCGCCTCAACGGTTTCGTGGCCAAAGATCGCGCCGCGCTCGATCGGGTCCTGGCCAGCCCGGAGTGGAAACAGCTAGAGGACAAACTCAAGCGGTTTGTGACCGGCTATAAACGCAAACTCATCCCCTATCGCGAAGGCTTTCAGTTCTGATATTGAGCTGCTTTTGAATGTTCCAAGTAGTCAACCCCGAAAGTTTTGATGGGTCGTAGTATAGCCGCTTGTCGGCGTTTGACGGGCACACGCCTGGCAGCCCGATGCTACCCCTCACAACTTATTTGGTGGACTACTGGTGGCGTGGTGCGTATTCCGTTGTTTTACGCGCCACGCAACCCGCTTTAATCCCAACAACCTCTGCAACTTCTCTTAACACCCCTGGCCCGACAGGCGCCGATTCTATGATATAATCTGCGCCGCATGATCTTTGTCGCCAGGCAAACCAGGCGAGCAAAGATCATTTTTTGGAAACCGACCGACCATGACCGAACGATTACCGGTAGTGATTTTATGCGGCGGTGCCAGTTCGCGGATGCGCGGCTCAGGCGGGGATGATCGACCGAAGCCGCTGGTCCACATTGGCGAGCAGCCGGTGCTGTGGCACATCATGAAGTTTTACGCGCACTTTGGCCACACCGACTTTGTGCTGGCCCTGGGTTATCGCGGCGAACTGATCAAGCGTTACTTTTTAGATTATCTGCCCATGAGCCGCGACTTTACGCTGCAACTCAGCCGGGCGAGTGAAATCACCTATCACGCGCAGAACAATGAAGATGATTGGCGCGTCACGCTGGCCGATACCGGCATCGAGACCATGAAGGGCGCACGCGTGGCGAAGGTCGAGCAATACATCGATACCCCAACTTTCTTCGTCACTTACGGCGACGGCGTCGGCAACATCGATCTGAAGGCCCTGCTGGCCTTTCATCGGCAGCATGGCAAACTGGCGACCGTGACGGGCGTGCGGCCTTTTTCGCAGTTTGGGCTGATCGAAACCAGGGGCGATCGGGTCATCGGCTTCCGCGAAAAACCGCAGGTCGAAGGCTATGTCAACGGTGGTTTCTTTGTATTCGAACGCGGCGTGTTCGATTATCTGCACGGACCGGATACGCTTGAACTTGAGAAAGAGCCGCTGGAAAATCTGGCGCGCGATGGGCAGCTCAGGGTCTATCGGCACGACGGCTTCTGGCGCGCGATGGATACGCTCAAAGACGCGCAGGTGCTGGACGAGATGTGGAAGTCCGGCGCAGCGCCGTGGAAGATATGGTAAAGGCGGAAGGATGAGGGATGAAGGATGAAGAATCCGTTTGTGTTTCAGCCTTCCGCCTTCATCCTTGTGTAAGAGGTTGGCTTGTCTGGAAAACAGTTCTGGAAAAATCGTAAGGTCTTTGTCACCGGCTGCACCGGCATCGTCGGATCGTGGTTGACGCTGGCGCTGCTCGACGCCGGTGCAGACGTTATCGGATTGATCCGCGATCACGTGCCGTCATCGAACCTGATGTTGTCGGGCGCGGCTCAACGCATCGTCGGCATCGATGGCGACATCACCGACGCGCCACTGCTGGAACGCGTACTCAACGAATACGAAATCGAAGTGGTCTTCCATCTGGCCGCACAACCACTGGTGCGACTGGCTAATCGCGCGCCGGTCGGCACCTTCGAGACGAACATTCGCGGCACATGGCTTCTGTTAGAAGCCTGTCGTCGTGCCTCTACCGTGAAGCGCATCGTCGTCGCTTCTTCTGACAAAGCGTATGGCGATCAAGATCAGTTGCCTTACACCGAAGAGGCCCCATTGCAAGGCCGCCATCCTTATGATGTTTCCAAAACGTGCGCCGATTTGATCGCGCAGGCCTATGCTTGCACCTATCATCTGCCGGCGGCCATTACGCGCTGTGGCAACATTTACGGCGGCGGCGATTTGAACTGGGATCGCATTGTGCCGGGCACGCTGCGCAGCGTGCTGCAAGGTCAGCCGCCGATCATTCGCAGCGATGGAACGCCGCTGCGCGATTACTTGTACGTGGATGACATCATCGACGGTTATCTGCGCCTGGCCGAACAGCTGGGCGATCAAGCACTGCACGGGCAGGCCTTCAACTTTGGCATGGATGATCCCCAATCCGTGTTGGGCATGGCCCGGGCCATCATCGCCATTTCAGATCATCCTGAACTCGAACCGATCGTCTTGAACGAGGCCAGCCACGAAATCGGTAAACAGTATCTATCCAGCGAGAAAGCGCATCGCGTGTTGGGCTGGCAGGCGCAATATTCGGTCGAGGCCGGTCTGCGCAAAACGCTGACGTGGTACAAAGCGTTCTTAATGCACAATGCCTAGTGCCTCAGTATGCTTTAGGAATTGTGCATGATGCATTATCTAGTCACTGGCGCAACGGGCTTTATTGGCTCGCATCTCACTCGCCGATTGGTACAGGCGGGCGAGAAGGTGAGCGCGCTCGTTCCACCGACAGAATCCTTGCGAAGGGTTTATGAAATTATCGGTATCGAAGCGTCAACCCTTCGCAAGGTTGATGTACACAAAGTCGATCTGCGCACCGCCGGGGCAGTAGCCCGCGCGATCGACCTGATCGATCCGGCCTTTGTCTTTCATCTTGCAGCCGCGGGCGTGACCGATCCGTTCCTCCCGCCCGACAAAGCCATCCGTACGAACGTGTATGGAACGATTCATTTACTGCGGGCGATCAAAGGTCGCGCGCGTGTCATCGTCTTGCGGACACCCGGCGAGATCGAGGCGTTAAATGTCTACGCAGCATCGAAAGCCGCCGCGTGGCAATTCTGCCAGATGTATCGACGGACACAAGGCTGGCCCGTTGTCGGCGCGATGCCGTTTCAAGTTTACGGGCCAGGCCAGACGCCCCAGGCCTTGATTCCATCCGCGATTGAAGCCGCGCTGGCCGGTCGCGATTTTCCGACGACGTCGGGCCGGCAGCAGCGCGATTGGATTTATATCGACGACGTGATCGACGCCCTGATCGCCGTGGGCAAGGCCAATCGATTCGATATCGAGACGATCGAAATTGGATCTGGCTCAACCTCGAGTGTGCGCGAAGTAGTCGAACTGATTTACGATCTGGTCGGGCGAGGCGGGCGGCCGCTGATCGGCGCTCTGCCCGATCGACCGGGCGAAGCTGAAATACAAAGAGCCGATGCAGATGCGACTGCGGCGGTGTTAGGTTGGCGAGCGCAGATTTCGCTTGAGGCGGGACTGCACAAGACCATCGAGTCAATGATGAATGAGTAACGAATCAGAAGATCGGCAAACTCAAAAAGCTGCGGCGCTGCGGGAAGAGATTCTGGCCAAAGTGGCCGAATACTATCGGCTGGCACACGCCGCAAAACCTTTCACGCCGGGCGAATCGCTGGTGCACTATGCCGGACGCGTCTTCGACGAAAACGAATTGATCAATGGCGTCGACGCGGTGTTGGAGTTCCGGCTGACGCACGGCCGCTTCGGGCGCGAGTTCGAGCGGAAACTGGGCGCGTTTCTGGGCGCACGCGAAGTGATCCCCGTCAACTCCGGATCATCGGCGAACCTCGTCGCCATTTCGACCCTGTGTGCCAGGCAATTGCACAATCGTTTAATGCCGGGCGACGAAGTCATCACGCCCGCCGTCACGTTCCCGACCACGCTCGCGCCGATCATTCAGAATCGGCTGGTGCCGGTGCTGGTAGATTGCCAACTCGGCAACTACAATATCGACGTCGAACAACTCGAAGCCGCCTATTCACCCAAAGTGCGCGCCGTGTTCGTGCCGCATACGCTGGGCAATCCGGTCGAGATGGATAAGGTGGTCGAGTTTGCGAAGCGGCACGATCTATTCGTAATCGAAGATACCTGCGATGCGTTGGGCAGCACCTATGACGGCAAGATGTGCGGCACCTTCGGACATCTGGGCACCTTGAGCTTTTATCCGGCGCATCATATCACGCTGGGTGAAGGCGGCGCCGTCTACACCAACAGCCGCCGGCTGGCGCGTCTGGCGCGCGTGCTGCGCGACTGGGGCCGCGATTGTTTCTGCGGCTACGACAATCCACCGGATGGCAAATGCGGCCACCGCTTCGACTGGAAGATCGACGGCAGCGACGAGCCTTACGATCATCGTTATCTATTCACAGAGATCGGCTACAATTTGAAGTCCACCGATCTGCAAGCGGCCATCGGCGTGGCGCAGCTGGATAAACTGCCAATGTTTATCGAGAAGCGCAAACAGCATTTTCACCTGTTGTACGAGCATCTCAAGCGCTACGCAGACGTGCTGCAATTGCCGACATGGTCGCCGCGATCGGAGCCGTCGTGGTTCGCATTCCCGATCACGGTCAAGCCTGCGGCGAAGTTCACTCGCACGACGTTGACCAAATATCTCGAAGCGCACCGCATCGAAACACGCTTCTTGTTTGCCGGCAACATTCTGAGCCAGCCGGGTTATCGGCAGATCGATTGCCGCGTGGCCGGCGATCTGGCCAATTCGGACATCGTCCTGCGCCGGACATTCTTTATCGGCGTTTACCCGGGTCTGGACGCGCCGCAGATCGAACACGTGCTGAATACGTTTGACAAGTTCTTTGGTTCAATGAGAAGTAATGCGTAATGCGTACTGCGTGAACAGTTGTCAACGTTACGCATTACTCATCACTAATTACTCATCAGGGTTTTCCTTTGCCGAAACTGTCCATCGTCATGTGTGTGTACAATGAAAAAGCGAGCGTGCGGCCCGTGCTGGAGAAAGTCCGCGCGGCCGCGCTCAGCAAGGGCTGGCTAAAAGAGATCGTCGTCGTCGATAACTGCTCCACCGATGGAACGCGCGAGATTCTGCAGAATCTGAATTATCCGGATGTGCGCGTGATCTATCATCCGCGCAATCTGGGCAAAGGCGCTTCAGTGCGGACAGGTTTCCGTGAAGCGACGGGCGATTACGGCGTGATCCAGGATGCAGACTTCGAATACGATCCGGCCGAATTAGCGTTGTTTACGGCCAGAGTCGATGCCACCGGCGTCGCAGCCGTGTTTGGATCGCGCACGGCAGGCGGGCGGCACATTTACAAATACGCGCAGAACTACTGGGGCGTGCGCCTGTTGACCGCGCTGACTAACCGGCTGTTCGGCGGCCGGTTAAGTGATGTCGCCGTTGCCACCAAAATGGTCAAACGCGAGGTATTTCAATCGCTCCAACTGAAAGGCACGGCGTTCGATCTGGACTTTGAGCTGCCGTGCAAGCTATTGAAGCACAAACATCCCATTGCCGAAGTGCCGGTGTCGTATCAGCCGCGCACGATTGCGGAAGGCAAGAAAATTCGCTGGACCGACGGCCTGCACGCGCTGGCCATCATTTTGCGTGAGCGCCTCACGCCTTGAGAGCTTCACGCCCATAAGCGGGAAAACTATGAATATTGTCGTCACCGGCTCAATTGCTTACGATTACATCATGTCCTTTCCGGGCTATTTCAAAGAGCATGTACTGCCGGAAAAAGTCAGCGACTCGATCAACTTGAGTTTCCTGGTTGATACGATGGTTAAACGGCGCGGCGGCGTAGGCAGTAACATCGCCTACAGCCTGGCCCTGCTCGGCGAACGGCCGATCTTGATGGGCACTGCCGGACAGGACTTCGGTGAATATCGCGCGTGGCTTGAAGCGCACGGCGTGGACACGTCGGCGGTACGGCAATATGACGATTGCTTTACGGCTTCGTTCTTCTGTAACATCGATAAGGCGCACAACCAGATTGCCAGTTTCTACAACGGCGCCATGGCGCATGCCAGCGAATTGTCTTTCCATGATCTCAAAGTGAAGCCGATCGATCTGGCCGTGATTTCGCCGAATGATCCCGCCGCGATGAAACTGTACGTGCGCGAATGCCGCGAGTTGGGCATTCCGTATCTTTACGATGTGAGTTGGCAAATCGTACGCCTGACGGATGACGAACTGCGTGAAGGCATCGTCGGCAGTTACATCCTGATCGTCAACGAATACGAATTTGAAATGATCCGCAATCGCACCGGCTGGCATGAAGCCGACATTCTGGAACAGGCTAATAACCTGGTCGTCACGATGGGCGAACGCGGTTCGCGGATTCATACGCGCGAGGGACTATATCATGTGCCGCCGGTGCCGCCGCTGCGCGAAGTCGATCCGATCGGTGTGGGTGACGCTTATCGCTCCGGACTGCTCAAGGGTTTGGCGCTCGGTCTCGGCTGGGAATCGGCGGGCCGCATCGCCAGTCTCGCGGCGACGTATGTGCTGGAGTGCGACGGGCCGATGGGTCACTACTACACGCTGCCCGAATTTATCGAGCGTTTCCGCCAGCACTTCGACGATCCCGTTGCGATTGATCGTTTGACGAATGGCGTGGCAGTAAAGTAATTCGTATTGCGTATTGCGTATTCCGGTTGGAACGCAGCAGGCAATACGCAACACGCAATACGTTTCTTTATGCGCGTTCGCTTATTGACCGATCCTAATCGCATCCGTGCATTTCTCGAAACCGATCGATACTGGGCGGATTACGCGCTGGGCGACCTGGAGCCGGACCTTTACAAGTTAACCGAATGGCATGGCGTCGAGGATGAGGGCGAATTAATCGCATTGACGATGTTGTATACAGGCTTCGAGCCGCCAATCTGGTTTGCGATGGGCGACGGGCGCGGCATCGAAGCACTGTTAGCGCAATCGATTCACGTTCCATCAATCAATTTGAGCGTGCGCGACGAACACCTGCCCATCGTCGAGAAATACTATCGGACTGTCACACCCTGCCCGATGTGGAAGATGGCACTTGATGCTGAAGCGTTCAAACCGATCGGCGGAGCGGCAGTGCGGCTAACGGTGAAGGATGTGCCGGCGCTGCAAACCTTATACACTTTCGGCGGCGGCGACGCGTTTCAGCCATCGGAAGTAGCGGCCGGCGTATTTTACGGGATCAAACAAGCCGGGCATTTGATCGCCGTTGCAGGAACACACGTGGTATCGGATAATGAGCATATCGCTGCGCTGGGCAATGTCATGACACAACCCGATCAGCGCGGTTGCGGCTACGCGACCATCACCACCAGTGCGGTGTGCGCCACGTTGATCGATCGGGGGATCACGACGATCGGGTTGAGCGTGGCCCGCGAGAACCAATCGGCCATCCGCGTCTACGAAAAGCTGGGCTTCAAAAAGCACGTTCCGTTTTACGAAGGCATGGCAGCACAGAAGGATTCAAGATCGTGAACTCGCGACAAGATGGAAGCAGCGCGAACCGCAGAATTCGCAGGATGGCCTTTGTCTTTGGTGGAACCATGGCGGGTGTCGTATTGAACGCCAGCCGCGGAGTGCTTTTGACCCCACCCGGCGTATTGGTTGCCACAGCCGTAGCGGCGATGGCAGGCGCCATGCTGGGCAGTTGGGCCTTTGAATTAAGCGAGAAACGGACCCGCGGCACGCTCATCGGAGCGATGATCGGAATGATCCTGGGGTCAATTCTCTTGCCGCTTTTAGACGAAGGCCGCGACCTCTCATTCGCTCGAATCATCATGAACGCCGCATGGGGCGCGCTCTGGGGAGCAACGATCGGTACCGCTACTCGCGGCGCAATCAGAGGCGCCGGCGTGGGAGCAATTGGCGCAACGATTATCATGGTAGTTATCAGTCTAGTGCAAGCGTCAAACGTTCTGACAGCTTTAGCCACTGGACTAATGATCGGGTTGGCTTTCGGATCGCTGATGGGCGCACTTTTCGAACTAGCCAACTCAAGCAATGCCCGGAAGCCGAAATTGTGAGTATCGTCAATCCAAAACACCTGCACTGCATACCAAACGGCAGTGCGGTGCCAGTGTCAGAAATCAAAAATCAGAAATGAGGAATGGAGTCAAGATGACTGTCGAACACCACG
>JADGQE010000236.1 GCA_017882055.1 Thermoflexales bacterium | reverse complement strand
GCGATGGATCAATTGATCAATCACGCGGCCAAGATGCATCATATGTTTGGCGGGCAGTGGAGCGTGCCGCTGGTAGTACGCATGGCTGCCGGCTGGGGGCAGTTGTCGGCGACGCACTCCCAAACCCTGGAAGTCTTCTTCGCGCACGTACCGGGCTTAAAGGTGTTGTTCCCCGGCACACCGTATGATTCGAAGGGCATGCTCAAAGCGGCGATCCGCGATCTCGATCCGGTGGTCTTCATCGAGCACACCTCGTTGTATGGTGTAAAGGGTGAAGTGCCCGAGGGTGATTACGTTGTGCCGATTGGCAAGAGCGATGTGAAGCGGGCGGGCCGGCACTGCACCATCGCGACGTATGGCCGCATGTTGCAAGTTTCGCTCGAAGCGGCCAGGCAGCTCGAGAGCGAGAGCGTCGATGTGGAGATCGTCGATCTGCGCACGCTGCGTCCGCTGGACATGGCGCCCGTGCTGGAGTCGGTGAAGAAGACCAATCACGCCGTAGTGGTCACCGAGGAGTGGCCTTCGTTTGGCGTGGGCGCAGAAGTTGCAGCGCGGATTTCGCGCGAGTCGTTTGACGATCTCGATGCGCCGGTCGAGCGCGTGGGCAGCCAGGAAGTGCCGCTGCCGTATGCGAAGAACCTCGAACAGGCTGCTCTGCCGTGGCCGAAAGATGTCGTGGCGGCGGTCAAAGCGGCGCTGGCTTGATGAGGTGAATGAAGAATGGCAACCAAAGTCACTATGCCCCAGATGGGCTTCGATATGACGGAAGGCAAAGTCGCGCGCTGGCTCAAGAAAGTGGGCGATCCGGTGAAGCACGGCGAAGCCGTCGTCGAGATCGAAACCGATAAAGTCAATATTGAGAGTGAAGCGCTGACCGATGGTGTGCTGCGCGAGATTCTTGTTACGGAAGGTGCGACGGTGCCGGTTGGTTCGCTGATCGGCATCATCGGCGCGCCCGATGAAGACCTCTCGGCGATAAAGGCTGAAGCCGGTGTCGCTGTCGCAGCTGCGCCCGCGACTACGGTTGCGCCTGCGACTACTGTCGCGCCACAAGCCGCTGCGACAACCGTTGCTACCTCGACTGCTCCAGTTGTGGTCGAAGGCAATGGTCGCATCAAAGCTTCGCCGTTGGCGAAACGCATGGCCCAGGAAAAAGGCGTCGATCTGAAGCACATCGCCGGCAGCGGGCCGGGCGGACGCATCGTGAAGCGGGATGTGGATGCGGCGCTGCCGATGGTCATTGTACCGATTATTACGCCAAGCGTCGCTGCACCGATCGCCGCTGCGCCTGCGCCGACTGTTCTCGGACCTTCGATATTGAAAGAAGAATCGATCACGCCGACGAAGCTGCGCCAGACCATCGCCAGGCGGATGACGGCCAGCAAGCAGACTGTGCCGCACTTCTATGTCACGGTCGAAGTGGATATGGCCGAAGCATTGGCGCTGCGTTCGAAGTTGAATGCGCTCGTCGACGAAGCGGGCAAGATCAGTGTCAACGATATGGTGATCAAAGCCGCCTCGCTGGCGTTAACGCATTTCCCGTCAATCAATGCGTCGTATGCCGACAAGGTCATTGTGCGGCACGGCGCGGTGAATATGGGCGTGGCGGTGGCTTTGGAGCAGGGTCTGATCACGGTCGTCGTCAACGATACCGATCGCAAGCCGCTGTCGCAAATCGCGCGCGAGGCGCGTGACATCGCGACGCGGGCCAAGAATGGCAAAGCCCGCCCGGAGGAACTGCAAGGCAGCACGTTCACCATTAGCAACCTCGGTATGTTCGGCGAAGTCGATTCTTTCGTGGCCATCATCAATCCGCCCGAAGCGGCGATTCTGGCCGTGGGCACCGTGCGGGATGTGCCGGTCGTGAAGGCTGGGCAAGTTGTGCCGGGCAAGACGATGAAGGCCACGATCTCGGCTGATCACCGCGTGACCGATGGCGCCGAAGCGGCCAAGTTTATGGCGGAAGTGAAGAAATATCTGGAGGAGCCGTTGAGGTTACTGGTGTAGTTGGAAATTGGATGGTCGAAGTTGGAAGTTGGAGCCGCCGATCAAAAACGATCGGCGGCTTTTTTGCTTGATGCCTCAGAGCTTGCCGGGCTTCTGGCAAGACCTCATGGCTTATGCCGCAAAGCCTTACGATTATCTACTCCCAGCCTGCGTCCGCGCAGGCTTCTAGCCTGATCGACCGCGGGGACGCGGCCGGTGAGCAAAGGGTAGGAGTCCGATTATCATCCATGTTCCTGATCAACCATTGACCCATTGACCAGTTGATCAATTGCCCGATTGACTAATTGCCAAATTTCTGGTGGCAGGCCGCGAATTCACTCGCGGGTGGCTTCATCCTTCATCCCTCCGCCTTCATCCTTGACCTGTGTTCGCATTCGCACGGCGAAGAAGCCGCCGCCCGCGAGAATGGCGACGATGATCAACACGACCAGCACGTTGCCCCAGTTGACGCTGCGTGCGGCGAAGGCGATTGCGCCGCACGCGCAGACCATGCCCCATGCGCCCAGCACGCCGAAGACGGCCAGAAACGTTCGATTGCTGAGCGGCCGGCCGGTCTGAAGGCGCTCGCCATAAGCGGACAGCCACAGACTCAACGCGATGCCCGTGATGATAGCCAGCAGGCCGCCGATGACCAGCAGATTCGAATTTTGAAAGACGTCGAATCCGGCCGACAGGGGATTGAAGATCGTGTGCAGCGCGATGAAAGTCACGACCATGAAACTTAAGCCCCAGCCCAATCGACTGCGCTCGTACAAGTGATGGCCGCCGGTGATGGTCAGCGGGAACAGTGTCACGAAAGCGAGTTCGACCGCGACGACGAAGATCGTCAAGACCACCGATTGAACTGCGCCCAATAGATTGAGGCCAAAGGCCAGGCCGTCCGTATTCGATTGCGAGATGAGATTGCCCATCACCAGATCGATCGGTATGGCCAGCAGCCAGACGAAAATCGCCACGATCATCACGCCGATCAAACCCCGCGTGACGAGGCGCGTTTCGACTGCCGCGCTGTTTTCAGTCACCGTGACCAGCGCGCAACCCGCCGGCAAGCCGATCAAGAAGCCGGGCAGGAAGCCGATCGAGCGTGAGATCAACGCGGCCAACAAAATGATCGCTAGATTCAGCGGCCGGATGCGCAGTGCGGCGCTCAAGCCTTGTCGCTGCGCGGCGACGATTTGGATGCGCGCGTACAGCAGATTGACCAAACCGATGGCCGCGAAGATGCTGAGAAAGATGCCGAGGCCGCGCGGCGAAGCCGGGTTGAACGCGGGATCAATGAAGGCTGCCAGCAGCGCAGTCAGCCCGATGAAGATCGTGCCTAATACGATCGCTGCGACGCGGCGGATGCCGGGCGTGCCGATGGCCCAGCTTTCCGGCGCGAAAACAGTGCGGATACTCGATCGCGTTTTGTCGGCCCCGGCGCTTAACCTGGCCGATACGCCGCCCCCGACTTTTCGCAGAAGGTTTGCGGGCTTGCCTGTCTCTGGAATGGCAAGTTTGGGTGCGTGCACTTCGGCGAGGCTGACTTTCAACACTAACGCGGCGAAGCCCAGAATGCTGGTGAATAACACGGCCAGTCCGGCGTTCGTCAGCAGCACACCCGGATCGAGCGAAATGCATTTGATACTGTCGCGCTGACACGTCAACGTGCGCACTGCGCCAGGCAGCGCGAGCATTGGCCCGCCGGTTGCCGATTTGGCGGCTTGCGCGATCAAGCCAAATACGTCCTGGGTTGGATCGCTCGTCGCTGCCTGGAGCAAGACCACGCTGCCGCCGGTGCCTTTGGCCAGATCGTTGGCGAGCACTTCGAGGCGCGGTCGATCGTCGGGGCGGCTGGCACGATCGGGCAGGCCAATAACGGGTGAGACGATAGCGTGACTGGCCTGTGCGGCTTTGATCGCGCGTTGAATTGCGGCCCGGTCAGTTCCGGGATCATCGACCGGATCGCCCAGCCCGGGGCCGCGATTCGACATCGGAACGATCACGCGCACCACATTCAATCGCCACGGAAAGCGTTCAGCCACATCGGCCACGGCCGGCCCCCAATCTGCATCACTGGCCACGGTCGAGCCTTTGATAGCCGAGACGGAGTCTTTAGCGCAGGCGTATGAATTGGTGATGCCGAGGAAGGTCACTTGCAGATCGAAGCCGCGGCTTTTCAAGGCGGCCACATTCTTCGTCATCGAAGCGCACAGCAGATCGAAGCGATCGAGCAGGGGGCCGGACGTATCAAAAATGATCACGACATCGATGCCCTGGCCTTGATCTTGCGCCTGTGCGATTGGAACGAACAGCAGACTAACGACGATGAGGATGAAGAGGACAACGGTGCGATGGGGTCTCATGCTGCCTCCAACGATGTGCTGGCAATGGACGCGAATATTGTAGCACGGTTTTGGCGAATAGCATTCAGTCGTTAGCATTCAGCATTCAGTGGTCAGTGCTCCGCATTCCGCAATCAGCAAGATAGCGATAGATTCATTCCGGTGGCCTTTAGAAGGACGCGAAAGGGCTGATTTTTAGCCGAATTTACGCCGTTCTGTCAAGCAAAGGCGGGTTTTACAGGCAAAAACCCCTGTTTTTGCTATTTACCCTTGATTCGACTTGTTAACTATGCTATCATCGTGACCATAGTCCTACCTATAGGGCCAAATCTCACCAAGGATAGTGAGGTGCCATGTACCCTGAAAGTGAAATATTGTTCCCCAGTCGCGTGATTTCTATGTTGGAAGACCTGCGTGGCGATGAGTGGCAGCAGCTGGTCGATAAGGTCAAGAAACTGCCTGAGACGCACGTCGATTCACTGGCCTTTTCGCTGATGATGATCAACATCGGCGGCTGCCTGACCTGCGATCTGGATTCGTATCGAGCATCATTGGGTTGTGCCACTTGCGCCAAACGCACGATTGGCAGTTTCAAAGGAACGGACAAGGTTTTGAAGAAGCAGTTCGAAGATGCCCGCAAAGAAGTCGGCGCGTATTCCAAATCCAACGACATCGGACTCGCCAGGCAAGCCAAGAAAGCCTGACAACTGAATAGTGGATAGGTCGCAATGGCCCGGAGAACTCATCCGGGCTTTTTGTTTTATAATGAGCGTATTGCGTAAACGCCCGTTACGGAATACGCAGTACGCAATACGAATCGGAAAGCGATCTCATGCGAAAGAAGTTTATCTGGCTGCTCGGAATCATCATCTTAATTGCTATCGCCTTTCTTGCGCGCGATGCGATCCGCACGGCGATGTTCAATGTGACCGGCGAAGATGGTCTGCTGCAGTCGGTTCGCGGCACGTTCGATTACCTGATCAACTTCACGCGCGCTATGCCCGATACGGCCGATTCGATCCCGACGACGTATGCGGGCGTGAATCCGTTCGGCGTGAATACGTTTCTGGAGCAGGAAGTTGAACCGGCCAAGCGCGATCGATCGCTGCAAATGATCGCCGGCGCGGGCTTCAAATGGATTCGCCAGCAGTTCCCGTGGGCGGATATCGAGATTTCGGGCAAGGGCAACTTTGCCGATTGCCGCAATCCGCCTTGTATCGACGCCTGGGGCAAGTACGACAACATCGTCGAACTGGCCGAGCAGCACGGTATCGGGATCGTCGCACGGCTGGACGCGCCGCCGAAGTGGTCGCAGTCAGTAACGGGTAGTTCTGCTCCACCGACGAGTCCTGGCGACTTCGGCGATTACGTGGCGGCGGTGGCCACGCGTTACAAAGGCCGCATCAAGTTCTATCAAATCTGGAACGAGCCGAACAATTATCCCGAATGGGGCGAACAGCCTGTTAACCCCGAAGCGTTTACGTCATTGCTGTGTGAAGCCTATCGGCGCATCAAAGCCGTCGATCCGGAGGCGGGTGTCATCGCGCCCGCGTTGTCGCCCACCATCTCGCTCGATCCCGGCCCCGGCCCGCTGACGGGTCTCAACGATTTTATTTTCTTGCAAAGGATGTATGATGCCGGTGCGGGACAGTGTTTCGATATCATGTCGGCGCAAGCCTACGGCTTATTTACCGGCCCGACCGATCGACGCATGCGGCCACGCAACGTCAACTTCTCACGCCCGATGTACATCCGCGACATCATGGTCAAGAACGGCGATGCCAGGAAGCCAATCTGGATCAGCGAGATGAATTGGAACGCCGTGCCGGACTCGGTACCGGACAAACGCTTCGGACAGGTGACGCTCGAACAGCAGGCCGAGTATTTGCCAATGGCGTATGATCGCATCCGGCGCGAGTGGCCATGGGCGGGCGTGGCGTTTACGTGGTTCTTCAAACGTGCCGGCGACTCTGAGAAAGATCAATCGTTTTACTACTTCCGCCTGGTCGAGCCTGATTTCACGCCGCTGCCGGTATATGAGGCGATGAAAAAGTATACGCAGGGGAAGTGAGCGGGGGAACAGTCAATTAGGGACTGGTCAACTGGGGATTGGTTTGGTAATCAGCAATCAAAAATCAGCAACACCTGCACTGCACGTAGCGCGGCAGCGCGGTGCACGTGTCAGAAATCTGCTACTGCTTGTTCTTCTCCTGGCCGCTGGCTTGCG
>JADGQE010000235.1 GCA_017882055.1 Thermoflexales bacterium | reverse complement strand
CGCAATGCGGTGGCACCTGGCGGGCCACCAACGCTCCAGCGGAGCGTTGGGTATGGCCTGGCGCGCCAGGCGGGCGCGACTTCGAGTCGCCTGCCCATTGCGACAGGTCAAATTGAGAATTTCTGGACAAGCAGCGCAAGCAGCTTGTGCTTCTCCGGTCGAGCGGCTACAATAAAATCATGGGGATGCATGGCGGTGGTAGTTGGTCCGGTTATATTAGAGCGACGGATGAAAAACCCCGGGTGACGTGGGCGCTGCTCAAGCGCGTCTTGACCTATTCGCGCCCGTATCGCCGGCATCTGATCGGGATGCTCACGTTGATCCTGATCACGACCGGCACCGGGCTGTTGATGCCGTTGATCCTGCGCGATCTGATCGATCATACCATCCCCACGGGCGATATGTCCCGCCTGATCTTCCTCGCGCTGACTCTATTGCTGATCCCGGCGGTGAATGGCGTGGTCAACGTCCTCCAGCGGCAGTTGAATGCGCGGGTGGGTGAGGGCGTGGTCTACGATCTGCGCGTGGCCTTGTTCGCACGGCTGCAGCGCATGTCGCTGCGTTTCTTCACCAACACCAAGATCGGCGAGTTGATGAGCCGTCTCAACAACGATGTGGTCGGCGCGCAGAATGCCATCAGCAATACCATCGTCAGCCTCGTCACCAATCTCATTCAAGCCGCGGCCGTTCTGATCGTCATGCTGACGCTGGAGTGGCATCTGACGCTGATCGGCATCATCATCCTGCCACTGTTTTTCCTGGCCGCGCGCCAGCTGGGCACGCGCCTGCGTGACATCTCGCGCCAACAGATGGACGCCAACGCCCGGATGAACGCGATGGCGAATGAAACCCTCAATATCGGCGGGGCGCTGCTCGTCAAACTCTTCGGGCGGCGGGATGTGGAGGTCGATCGCTTTGCGGCGCGAGCCAGGGAGGTGCGCGATACCGGCATCCGGCGCGCGGTGGTGGGCGTGATCTTCTTCGTGATCATCGGTCTGCTCAGCGCCGTGGGCACCGCCTTAGTCTATGGCATCGGCGGCTACCTGGTCATGCAGCACGCTTTCACCATCGGCACGATCATCGCCTTTGGTTCTTATCTGGGCAACCTGTACAGCGCTTTGCAGGGACTCGCCAATGCGCCTGTTGACTTCGCGACTTCGATGGTGAGCTTTGAACGCGTCTTCGAGGTGATCGATCTCCCGACGGAAATCAGCGAGCAGCCGGGCGCGCGCGTTTTGCAGAACGTCACCGGCGATCTGGTCTTTGACGATGTGTCCTTCCGGTATGAAGCGGGTGCGGAAAACTTGCTCGCCGAAGTGCAGCGCTTCGGCCACATGGATCGGGTCAAGGCCGCTTTATCCGGCAGCGGATCAGAACCCAATGGGCACCGTGATGGCGAGGATGAAGAAGTTACAACGCAAAGTCAGGCGCGCGAAGTTGCACTCGACCACATCGCGTTCAGCGTGAAGCCCGGTCAGCTGGCGGCGCTGGTCGGGCCGAGCGGTGCAGGCAAAACGACGCTCACTTATTTGATCCCGCGTCTCTATGATCCCGTGGCCGGGCGCATTCTGATCGATGGCCGCGATCTGCGTGACGTGACACTGGACTCATTGGCTGCCCAGATCGGCATGGTGACTCAGGAAACGCATCTCTTCCACGATACGATTCGCACCAATTTGCTCTATGCCAGATTAGATGCTTCGCAGGCCGAAATCGAAGCCGCGACCCAGGCCGCCAACATCCACGCTTTTATCATGGGACTGCCGAATCGGTACGATACGATCGTCGGCGAGCGGGGCTATCGCTTGAGCGGTGGCGAGAAACAGCGCATCGCTTTAGCCCGTGTGATCCTCAAAGACCCGCGCATTCTCGTATTGGACGAGGCCACCAGTTCGCTGGATAGTGAATCGGAAGCGCTTATTCAGGAAGCCCTCAAGCGCGTGATGGCGGGCCGCACCAGCATCGTCATCGCGCATCGGCTCAGCACCATCCTCGCCGCCGATTTGATCCTGGTGATCGATCGCGGGCAGATCGTCGAGCGTGGCACACACGCCGGGCTGCTAGAGCAGGGCGGTTTGTACGCCCACCTGTACGCGACGCAGTTCAATCGGGCGCGCACTCAAGAGTTATCCCCGCAGCGGTAAGTCGCCGCAAAAAACGACAGGTGTTAAGCCGGCTTTTATTTTCGTAGTGCACCGCACCGAAGCTTGTCAGGTCCAGTCTGGCTCTGGTCATCAATTCTTAAATGATTGACACTTGCTCCCAGCCCTCGTCCTCGCGGGCGTCGCGCGATACATCAGTCGACCGCGGGGACGCGGTCGAAGAGCAAAGTAAACTTGTCAGGTCCAGCCTGTCTCTGGTCATCGTTCTCAAATGATTGACACGTTCCGTAACGCGGACGAGTAAGATCATATAAACAAAACCGTATTGTACTCAGGCCGAAGAATCCCATGACCATCTCGCTTTGCCAATGGCCGAAATGAACGGGCCACAAGCCGTGGATTTGAGTGGCAGGCAATTGACTTCGCTCCCCGAGTCGATTGGCAAACTCAGCGCGCTTGAAGAATTGGATTTAGATCGAAACCAGTTGGCGGCGCTGCCTGAGTGGCTGGGCCAGTTCACGCAGCTCAAATCTCTGAGCCTTTACCACAACCGGTTGACCTCTCTGCCCGAATCCGTCTGGCAGTTAACGCGTCTCCGGACGCTGAACCTGGCAGAGAATCGTTTTGCAGCTTTATCTGAACGTATCGGACGCCTGACCGATCTTCAGATACTGGATCTGGGTCATAATGAATTAAGTTCCCTGCCCGAGTCGATTGGCGATCTGCGCCGTCTGACTTTCCTCTATCTTAGCAACAATCATGTGACCTCGGTGCCTCCGTCATTCGGAAATTTGAGCGGCCTGATCTATTTGAACCTCACGGATAATCAATTGGCTGCTCTGCCGGAAAGCCTGGGTAATCTGACGCGTCTGATCGAACTGCGGCTGTACAACAATCGATTGTCGGCTCTTCCCGCAGCATTCGGTCAGTTGATCAGCCTCAAAGAACTGCATGTGATGAACAACGAATTAGGCTCGCTGCCTGCCGCGCTGGGCAATCTAACCGTCTGAAGAAATTAGGCCTGCAGGGCAACCGGTTGACTTCGCTGCCGGAGTCACTGGGCAAGCTTAGCAGCCTGACCGATCTGGATTTGAGAAATAACCAGTTGACGTCGCTGCCGGAGCCACTGGGTAACCTGAGAAATCTCAGGTATTTGGATGTACGCGCGAACAGATTGGTTGATCTTCCGACGAGTCTGGCAATGCTGACGAATCTTGAAAAGCTAGATTTGAGATGGAACAAGTTAGCCTCGCTCCCCGCGTGGCTTCAACAGCTAGAACAGCGTGGGTGTACGGTTTTCGTGTAAAGTCACGATCGTTGCGTGCGCGCTCTCGCGATCAGGGCCTGGCTGATCTTCATTTACTTCATGCGTTCTCACTCGCGTTTGCTCGAACTTGTGGCGCTCACTCTGGTTCTGCTTCTCGCCGCTTATCTGCGATTAGCCAACGTCGCCGACAACCCCGCCTGGTACACTGACGAAGCCACGCACCTGAACATCGCGCAGAATCTGATGCAGGGCCGCGTTCAATATCTGGCGATCAACCAATCGACGCTGCTGTTTGCGAAGTTGCCGTTATTCGAGATGTCGCTAGCCGTATGGATGAAATTCTTTGGAACTGGCATGCTTACACTACGCGCCTTTACTGGCCTGTTGGGCGTCGTCTCGGTGGCGCTGCTCTATGGCGTTGTGCGTTGGACGGGCGGCGGTCGACGCCTGGCGCTGTTGGCGGCGCTGCTGCTGGCGATCTATCCGCCCGCCGTGCTCTACAGTCGATTCGGCTTTAGCTACAATTTGCTGACACCACTGCTGTGGCTTACGTATCTCGGCCTGTGGCGCTATGTTGATCAGACGAAGCGGCGCCGCTGGCTTGTGCTGGCTTCACTCGCGATCGGCATTGGCGCAGTATCCGATATGTGGATGTTCAGCCTGATCATCCCGGCGCTGATCGTGATCGCTGTTCGTCATTGGCGCGATGCGCTATGGAGCCTGCCGCTGATGCTGCTGCCGTTTGGCCTGTATGCGGCCATCGAATTGATCACGGTGACGCGCGCTTTTCTCTTTGACTTGAACTTCACCCTGCTGCGACTGAATCAGATTCCGTTGTCCGATCAATTGTCGACGCTGGCGAATAACTACGCGGTGCTGTTGTCGCAGGATAGTTGGTTGGTTCTGGGCCTCGCCGGCTTGTTGCTGCTGCGACCGATTCAATCGCAGCGCTTGAGCCTGCTATTGTTGATCGGGCCAACCGTGCTTCTCGGACGAACGGTGGCTTTGTATAGCCTGAGTTTCTACTACATGCTTCCATTGTTGCCGTTTGTGGCGCTGGGCCTGGCCGCGCTGATCGATCGCGGGGCGGCGTCTATCCCGCAGTTGCTTAGTGCTCGATTGCCGCGGCGATTACGTTTCGGCTTATACGCGGTGCTATCGATCGTCGTTACCGCGCCCGTCGCTGGTTCGACCGTATCATTGCTCAATCAAGTGCAGACGAGCTTCAACACCGCCATCGATCCATTTTTGATCGAACCCACAGCTGCCCGGCAAGTGGCCGAATTCGTCAATCAACATACCCAGACCGCCGACGTCGTCATTGCTTCGCCGGGTGTAGCGTGGTTACTCCAAACCAACGCCGCCGACTTTCAAATGTCAATCGCGGCGACGGGCCGCGCGACGCCGCATTTGCCCGCAGATATGCCTGCCGATCGTTTCGCTTTCAATCCCGATTACACGCGGGCGCGTATGGTGATTATCGATAATCTGTGGCGCAACTGGGCCGTGTGGAATGTCGCCGGTGTTTCGGATATGCTGCGCGATGTCGAGACGTGGCCGCGGGTCTTCAAGGCCGGTGCGATTGAAGTGTACTGCAATTCACGTATCACGGCCTGCCCGGTTCGTTGACGCCGTGCTATACTCATTAGCAGCCGTCATTGACTTCGTCTTCTGGGAGGAGACATGCCAGACAAAACGATCGTGTTCATTCACGGCGCGTGGGTGACGCCGCTGTGCTGGGATAAATTCAGCGGCTTTTATGAAGCGCGCGGCTTCAAATGTCTTGCACCAGCGTGGCCGTACAAAGATCGCCCCATTGCCGAACTGGGTGGTGGTTACATTTGACTGATGCACTTCATGCCAGGTGCGACCATTTGGGATACCGGCCACAGAAAAGCCAGTGTTTTCAAGGCGATTCGCTGGCTGCCGGCTAATGGGCTAACTCGAGTGACTGGCCCATCAGTCAAAACTTTACCACCACCGGCGGAGCCAGGGGTCATGGTCTCTCAACCGGAAGATCGACTGAAAAGTATTTTTCATATTGCTGATCGACGATGACTGTCCCTGTGATCTCGTCCCATTCTTTGAACGTGAAGTTGTAATAGACGTGGATAGAGAATACCCCGCGGTCGACGCCCAGGCTCGAGTCAGCGCCCGTCAGGGTAATATTCCAGGCCTCCATCCAGGCGCCAGGCCCCGAGGCGGTCGCCACGAGCTCGCTTCCGCACCACAATTCCACTTTCCCGGTGAACTCGCCAAGACCGCCCCCGAGCTCGGCTCCGCGGGCATCACGGGCTTCATCGTGGAGAAGAGCTTCCCGGGATTCTCGGTGGGCAAGGAGATCCACAAGACCGGCAACCGCTCGTCGCCGACCTCCGAGCTCGTCTTCGACAACTGCGAAGTACCGGTCGAGAACCTGCTGGGGGTGCCGATTAATTTTTATGTCCAGCTCGATTTCCCTGCCTTCATCAGCTTTATCGACCACATCAAAGGCGTCAAAATCACCATCGACCAGGAGATGGTAGTCGGGCTGCTGGGAAAGGACCAAAAAACTTACCTGAAAGCTGGGGAAACGGTTGTACTGGATGGTGCAACCGCTTTAGCTTATGCCCGCGACCGGCATACTGCCAACGGGGATTTCGATCGCTCGAGCCGCCAGATGCAGGTGATCATGGCCGTCAGAGACCGCATTTTACAGTTTGACATGCTGCCAAACTTGATTGCCAGTGCCCCGGCCCTCTATAAAGACCTGGCGGCTGGGATCCATACTAATTTGAACCTCCAACAGATCATTTCATTGGCTTGGCTGGCTTCACGGATCCCGAAAGAGAATATCAAGCAAGCGGTGATAACCGAGGCTGGCGACGGACAGGTTATAAGTGGCCATGACCCGTTTTGGGGAGATATCCTGATCCCCATCCCGGATAAAATAAGGCTGCTGCGGGATCAAATCTTCACCACGGGCGGCCCGGTAAGCCCGGCAGCCGTCGCCAGCGACCCGAAAGAACTGATGGTCGCCGAAAATGGCCGGGTTTCGGTGCAAAATGGCACCTCGTCACCCGGGTTAGCCGGACGGACCGGCGATTATTTGAAATCGCAGGGCATGAACGTCGCTGAAGAAACGAACACGAACCTCACGCCTTATACCATTATTATCGATTACTCGGGCCGACCTTATACGGTGGCTTACC
>JADGQE010000234.1 GCA_017882055.1 Thermoflexales bacterium | reverse complement strand
GGCGGCGGCAGGCGTTGGTCGTGGCGTAATCGATCATCGCTTGCAGCTGTCGGCGTTTGTTGTCGTGGCGTATGGCGACTTGCGCCGCAATCGTCCGCACACTGGCTTCGGTCAACGTCAGCGCTTCGAGCTGCATCAGGCCAAACGATTCGTCGGGTGCACGCTGGATCGATCGGGCGGCTTCCAACTGTTCGAGCGCGACGCGGGCCTTGGTCTGTGGTAAACCGAGCGCGCGTTCGAGATCGAAGAACGATAGGCCGTGTGGTTGCTGGCGCACGAACGCATGCACGGCGCGCAGTTCGTCGGCCGAAGGCGAGTCGTTGTCGATGAAGTATTCGTGCAGCGCGGTATCTTTGGGCGAATAGATCAACGCGACGCGCGCGGGCAGGCCATCGCGTCCGGCACGGCCCGCTTCTTGATAGTATTGTTCGAGCGAGGCAGGCAGCGTGTAGTGCAGCACGAAGCGCACATCGGGTCGATCGATGCCCATGCCAAAGGCGTTGGTCGCCACCACGATCGGCAAGTCGCCGGCCATGAACGCATCTTGCACACGGGCGCGCGTATCGGGATCAAGTGTGCCGTGATAGTGCTGCGCCTCAACGCCGATCACTTCGCGCACAAATTCGGCGACTTCTTCGGCATCGCGGCGTGTGCCGGTGTAGATGATGCCGCCGCCCGCGGTAGCCACGCCTTCAACATCCGATAGGAACTCACGCACGAGCTTGAGTTTGGCGGCTACATCGGGTGCGGAGAAAACTTCGAACGTGAGATTGGGCCGATTGAAACCGGTGACGATGCGCTCAGTGTGCGCGAGGCCCAGCAAACGGGCGATGTCGTCTTGCACGCGCGGCGTCGCGGTGGCCGTGAGAGCGAGTGTGACGGGCGTGCGGAAATCGGTGCGGGCATCAGCGATGTGCAGATAATCGGGGCGAAAGTCGTGGCCCCACTGCGACAGGCAATGTGCTTCGTCGACGGCGAGCAAGCTGATCGGCACCTGTTTGAGCGCGGCGCGAAAGGCGTGCTGGCGCAAACGCTCGGGCGCAATCAGCACCATTTTGTAGTCGCCGTTGCTCAACGATCGAATGCGGCGCGTTTGCTCGGTAACATCCAGCGAAGAGTTGATGAACGTGGCGGCGAGGCCGCGTCGCGTGAGTGAATCGATCTGATCTTTCATCAGCGCGATCAACGGCGAGAACACCAGCGCGGTGCCCGGCCGCAGCAAGGCGGCCAGTTGGTAGATCAGCGACTTGCCCGCGCCGGTGGGCATGACGACGAGGGTATCGCGTTCATTCAAGACGTGTTGAAGCGCGGCTTCCTGTCCGGGGCGAAAAGCGGGGAAGTTGAAGTGCTGATGCAGGGCCGCAAGAAGATCAACTTCAGGCATGTGACGATTATACAATAAGACCGGCAGACTGGCTGGTCAGTGCTTGTCCTTAAATTTCTTCTCCCCGGCCTCGATCAACTGCGGTTGTTGGGTCGCATCTTTAGTATGCGCGCCCTGTCGAAAACCCGGCCACTTGCCTGATCGATTGGACAGTGTAAAATGAGTCGATTGCGAGTATCCTTAACTTACTGATAGCGCATCAGTCAAGTTTGATAAGGAGACGAAGCAATGAGCACGCAACGATTTGAGTACAAAGTGGTTTACGCCGATTTTCGCGGGCGCGTTTCAGCCGAAGGGGACGAGACGTTGATTCAGGACGGCGAACGCATGACGGCCTTCGGTCGTCGTTACCTGAACGCGCTGGGTGAGCAAGGCTGGGAGTTGGTCGGCATTCAGCACCAGCCGATGGGTGCCGCCTTCCATATCTTCAAGCGTCCGTTGGCCGAAGGCCAGAAGGCTGAACCGGCCAGGCCGATCAAGTCTGAGACCGTACCGGTGTAGACGGAAAAAGCCAGGCACAAGAGGCAAGGGGCAAAACGTTCCTTGCCTCTTGTGCGTTAGTGCTAATCTAATGTGAATCGGTTATCATTACCAGCATGGACGACATTACTCACGAAGCGGTTGACGAGGTTTTGCAGTGCGCGCTCGAACGCCTCAAGCAGGCAGTGCAGCTGATATCTGATCGGCCCGAAGCACTGCGCGAGTTAGGTGTGGCGCAGCGCTTGATCGAGGCCGCGATGCACGCCGCGCGCGTTGAAAGTTCGGATGCGTTCAACGTCGGCGGCGATCTGCCGCATCGCTCGACACCGCGTGACGATCTGCTGCCGATGCCGCCCTTGACCTTGCGCGAAGAAGAAGTGTTGAAGTTAATGGCCGAAGGTCTGCGCAACAAAGAAATTGCCGCCCGGCTCGGCATTACCGAGCGGACGGCGACGTTTCACGTGGGCAATGTGTTGTCTAAACTCGGCGCGGATGGCCGCGTCGAGGCGATTCATTTTGCCAGGAAGCGCGGGTTGATCTAATCATGCACCCACACCCACGTGCCGATGTCGTTGTTGGCGCGATCGGGCACCACCGTCCAGTTGCCATCGCCGGGCGTGGGCGTCGTCCAATCGAAGATCCACCGGGCATCCGCCGGCGGCAAGTTGACGCAGCCGTGTGAGTGCTTAAAGCCGAACTTGTCGTGCCAGCAGGCGCCGTGCAGCGCCATGTCTTTGTTGAAGTACGTCGCCCACGGCACGTCTTCCAGGAAGTAATAATCGGCCAGGCCCTCACGACCACTCATCCTGGCGAGCTTCACTTTGGCAAATACGCGGAACAAACCCGGATCGGTTTCCCACTGCGGCAGACCGGATGAGACCAGCGTCGCATACACCATGCGATCACCTTCATACGCGGCCAAAGTTTGCTCGAACGTGTTCACGTCGATCCATTTGTCCGATGGGCCAACACCCTCCGGTCGGGGCGCGGGGAAGACCAGTCCTACTTTCTTCTGATCCACCCACTGATTGTCGCCGATGCGATACCACGTCACCTCGCCGACTTTCGTTTCTTCATAAACCGTGACGGGCGTATAACGGGTTAAGGCCTTGACGCCTTTGGTCGGAACCGTGCCTGCCGAAATCGAGGGCTGCACCGCGTAGACCAGCCAGCCGAAGGGCTTGTCGGGTGTAGCGTCAAGCGTGATGCCGTGAAACGACGATGGGCGGATCAAAACGACGCTGGCCGCGTCGATGTATTCGCCCGGGTTGATTTGATACCACGTCTGCCCGCCCTGCACGATGGGCTGGCCCATGACGCTGACGTATAAGAAGCCTGCACCCAAATCACGTACCGGGATGAAGTCACCGGGGTTGGCATACACCGGCACGTTGGCGGTGATGACCCACGCATAGGTCAGCGGCGGAAGTGCACTGTCGGCATTGGGTGCTGGAAAGATCACGCGATTGGGCGCGGGCTGCACATCACTCATCGGTTTGGCTGAGGCGATGCCGTTCGCAATAATCAATGTCGCCAACATCGCCAATGACAACGTAACAATGAATCTCGACTGCTTCATCGTTGCTCTTTCCTCAATTTCTCTTCTTTCGATTTTAGTCCATTCCCCTGACGCTTGCTATAACCAAAATGTTCCTTCATAAAACCTTGCGACGCCTAGCGGCCCAGGCCATGTCCCGTGCGATGCACGGGTGGCCCGCCAGGTGCCGGCGCATTGCGCCGGGCATGGGCGGGTTGTGTGCGAGGAAGGCCGATTATCTCTAAATCCCTCGCAAGGTTGTTGCCTCTTCAACCGCCTTTTGCCAGGAGCACGATGAGTACAACGATCAGTACCACGATAACCGCTGTGACTGCGCCCATGAGCAACCGGCGTTCTTGCTGCTGCTGTCGCCGCTTTTGCGCGTAGAGTGCGTCGCGTCGCTGTCGATCTTCTTCCCAGAGTTGGGCCATCCGCTGCCGCGACCCATCGGCTTGTTGCGCTTTCGTTTCAGGCACAGCCTGCGCGTGCTGGCTGAAGCGATCGACGAAGCGCAGCTGTTCGCGGTCCAGGATGTGGCCGAGCGCGTCGAACGGGTGACCGCACACTGTGCAGCGTTTGGCGTCGGGGGCATTCGCCGTGGAACAGTCGGGACAGATCAAGCTCGATTCATCATTCATATCTCACCACCGTTCCGATGGAGGCTGATTCGTCGACGAGCAATCGCCGAACTTGATGAGGCCGAGCGCCGGAAAAGATTCGCACTTCGATCGCGGGCTGCTGCGTCACCAATGCTAACATCTGCCGCACTTTGCCGATCATGCCGCCGGTCACATCGGTGCCGTGTGAGCCGCCTAAAGCCGATGAGTATTGCTCGACATTGCGGGGTGTGATGACATCAATCACGCGCCCTGTCATCGACGCATTTTCGTATACGCCGCTGACTTCGCCTGCCAGCAACACGCGTGTTGACTGAAGCTCATTTGCCAGATAAACGAACACGTCTTCAGTTGAAACGATCGTCGCACCGCGCACACCGTCGAGCGCCACATCGCCTTGCACCAACGGCACGAGGTTGTGGTGCAAAGCCGCTTTGAGGCCGAACGTGTCCAGAAAAATCAATCGCCCGTCCTCGCAGCGGGCCGAGGCCGACGGCGGCAGACTGATCACCGGTACCTGCTCTTCGATGAAAATATCGGTGACGATCTGGTTCAGGCGCGCGGCGGAGGCGGCGACTTCGGCGTAACCGATCCAGCCGGCCGCATCCTTAATGCCATCGCGCGTGCCGTGTTTCTTCGCGGCCACATGCCCGAACGATCCGCTGCCATGACCCAGCACCAAGCGTAGATCCGATCGATCGGCCAGGGCCGCTTTGATTTCACGCGCCAGTCGCCGGATCGTGCGCGGGCGGGCCTGCTCGACGCGGGTCTTATCGGTGATGAGCGAGCCGCCCAACTTCAAGAAAACAATTTCTGACACCTGCACTGCATCCGCAGCGCGGTGCAAGTGTTTTTGATTGCCGATTTTTGATTGCGAGTTGTTCATTGGATCGTGGTGACGATGACGGAAGTTGCGCCGGCGTCTTTCAATGCAGCCACAACGGCATCACAATTAGATTCATCAACCAGCGCGATCATGTTGCCGCCGCGCCCGCCGCCGACCAACTTTGCACCCGCCGCGCCAGCCGATTTAGCCGCATCGATCAAGCGTTCAAGTTCGGGGCTGGAGACGGTGATGGCGCGCAGCAGCTCTTGATTGCGATCCATCAGCAAGCCCAGCCGCTCGATCTGCCCGGCTTCGATCGCGGCGCGGGCTGCTTGCGCGACAGCGCCGATTTGATCGAACCAGGTCTCGTATTGGTCGCGCTGCGCTGCCCAGTTTTTGCGCACGTCGCCGACGGCAATCTTCGTCGGGCCGGCGATGCCGGTATTGCCAATCGCAACGATAAATGGGCAAGCAACCGTGAAGGTTTGAATCGGCTGGCCCTTAATGAAATAGACCGGCTTATTATAAGCGATCACGGTGTTGTCGATGCCGCTCGGCGTGCCGTGATGGAGTTTCTCGATTTCGTAGACCAGGGCGTTGACGGTGGCCTCATCTACTGCGGTGTTGGTCCACATTGCCAGTGCCTGCACGATGGCCGTCGAAACTGCTGCGCCGCTGCCGAGGCCGCTGGCGATAGGGATCGTCGATCGGACGGTGATCGATAAATCGGCCGTGAAAATGCCGAGGTGCTTCAGCGTCGATCGAACGATGGCGGCCAGCGGATGATTCGGCCCCGCGCGATCCAACGCGATCGTTTCGTGCGTATCGATCGCCTGAATGATGATGCCATGCCCGCCGGGTCGAATCGTCGCCGTGGCTTGAACCTGCGTGACCGGCGCGGCGATGGCCGGTCGCCCGTAAACGACGGCGTGTTCGCCGAAAAGGATGATTTTGCCCGGGGCAGAAGCAGTGATCATGAAGCGCGCGGAATCACATAGAGGATCAGAATCACGCTCAAGGCCCACAAGGCGAAGTCGATCTGCATCGGGCGATCTTTGAAGATCACTTCATCGGGCGGAGCGATTTCGCCGCGCACGTGCACCAGATACAAATAGCGGAAGATGCCGTACAGTACAAAGGGGATCGTCAGCATCATGGCATGATTGGGCGGCAGACCTTCGGCCAGGAAGGTGTACAGCGAGTAGGCGACGATGGTGCAGGCCATGACGACGTTCAACATGCCGTCCAGAAATTCGAGGTTGTATTCTTGAAGGATGGCGCGCGAGTTGACAGCGCCGTTCTTGAGCAGCATGATCTCCTGGCGGCGCTTGCTGAAGCCCAAAAACAGCGCGAGCAGTGCCATGCAGACGAACAGCCACGGCGAAAAGCGCTGCACCTGCACCAGCGGCACGCCCGCGCCGACACGCAGCACGAAGAGCGAAGCCAGAATCAATACGTCGATGATAACGATATGCTTCAGTTTGAACGAGTACGCCACGTTGATCAAGCCATACAGCGCGACAAGGATACCGAAGACGGTATCGAGCCAGAACGACAGCGGCAAGATGACCAATGGCAGAATGATAGCGGCGACCATGGCCACGAGGATGGGCAGTTGGCCGGACGGGATCGGCCGGTTCTGCTTCCTGGGGTGCTGCCGATCGGCTTCCACATCGACGATGTCGTTGAGGATGTAGACCGCGCTCGACATCAAGCATAGCAGCCCAAAGCCGAGCAGCGA
>JADGQE010000233.1 GCA_017882055.1 Thermoflexales bacterium | reverse complement strand
CCTTTGCGCACGACGCTCACCACAATGTTTGAGGCCGCCAATTCGCCGATCACATTTTCGCTGCCGGGCGGCCCGCCAAACGACCTGGCTTCGAGCACAACAGCGGCGACATGCAAACCGCTGCGCTGCAAATGCCGCGCCACCTGCGCCCAGCGCAGGTCGGTCGAAGGCGAAATCAACACCAACGTCGTGCCGCGCGGCAGTGCCGTGGTCTCGCGGTACAACATTTCTTCAAACGGCAGGTTGCCGGCCGCGCGCAGCACGGCCAGTGTCTCCAGGATTTTCTCGAGTTGCCGCTCGCCCCGATCGGCTTGCAGAACCTCACGCCGCTGGCCGACGCCGATAAAGCCCAGCGATCGATCGCGCCGCAGGAAAAATTGCGCAATCGAGGCGGCGGCCGTCACCGCGTATTCTTCGGTGCTGGGCGGCAGAGTCAACAGCGGAGTGGCGCGGTTGACAACTGTGCGCGGATCGCGCAGCTCCAGTTCGGGAAGGTGCCGGTCGCCGAAATGCACACTGCCCCATAGATCGAGCATGATCCACACGTCCGCCAATGGATCGAGTTCAAACTCTTTGACGATCAATCGATCTTTGCGTGCGGTGCTTTTCCAGTGGATGCGATTGAAGGGATCGCCCGGCTCGTAATCGCGCACACCGGCGGCGTTGGTCGTGATGTAATGTGTGCGGCGGCGGAGCGCATCGCCGCCGGGCAGCACGCCCATCGGCAGCGGAAACGATCGCAGCGTCACCGTGCCGGGGTACACGACGAGGCTTGACGTATGCGCCAGGCTATACGGAATGCGGAACAGCCCGAACGGATCGCCGCTCGTCAAAGTGATCGGGCCAAGCCGGAATCGACCGCGCTCGCGGCAAACCGTGCGCACCGTCCATGAATATTCACTGCGGGCCGGCATGTTCGATACGATCTGACTGGCGTGATGGCCGGGCAGATCGGAGTCGTCGTCGACTTCCAGCCACATGTTGGGGATGACGCTGCGGTTGCGGAGGATGAAGGTCTCGATGATGGTGCTGCCGACCTGGGCACGGCGCGCGCGTGTTTGCCGGACCAGCTGCACGCGATTGAGCGTGGTGCGCGCCCAGAAGAAGGAGAGCGCCAGCACCAGCACGACCGAATAAAACACCGTGAAGAAAATCGATCGCGTCGTGGCGAGGCCCAGCACCAGAGCGATTAAGCCAACCAGAACAACGTAGCGAACTCGGGTCATGGTTAGAATATAGAATTCAGAATTCAGAAGCCAGAATGTTGGAGTGGTCAAGTGCCCGGTTGATTAATTGACTGATTAATCACTTCCACTATCGCACTATCTAACTACCGCACTAACTCGGTTTCACTGATCCGCCCGGCACCGGCACCGATGCCAGGATGTCGCGGATGATCGTTTCGGCGTCGACGTCTTTGATGCGGGCCGAGGGGCTGACGATCATGCGATGCGCCAATCCAAATGGCGCCAGCGCTTTGATGTCGTCCGGGATGACGTAGTCGCGGCTCTCCAATGCGGCGCGGGCTTGCGCCGCCCGGAACAGCGTCAGCGATCCGCGCGGCGAGGCGCCCAGGTACACGTCGGCGTGCTTGCGCGTGCGCGCTACGATTTCTACAATATAACTCTTGACCAGCACATCGACATAGATCGATCGGATGTCGTTCTGCGCGGCCAACAACTCCTGGGTGGAGATGACTTGACTGAGCGCGTCGATCGGATGGACGCGCTGCTGCGAATCGAGTATCGCGATCTCGTCTTTGGCTTCTGGATAGCCCAGTCGCAGGCGTAGCAGGAATCGATCGAGCTGGGCTTCGGGTAATGGAAAGGTGCCTTCGTATTCGATCGGATTCTGCGTTGCCAGCACCATGAAGGGTGCATCCAGCTTGTGCGTTTCGCCGTCGATGGTGACTTGCCGTTCTTCCATCGCTTCGAGCAGCGCGGCCTGGGTCTTGGGCGTGGCGCGATTGATCTCGTCGGCCAGCACGATGTTGGCGTGAATCGGGCCGGGCTGATAGACAAATTCGCGGGTCTGCTGATTGAAGATGCGCACGCCGGTGACATCGCTGGGCAGCATGTCGGGCGTGAACTGGATGCGCCGGAACTCGCAGCCGATCGAGCGGGCCAGCGATTTGGCCAGCATCGTCTTGCCCACGCCCGGCACATCTTCGATCAGCAAATGCCCCTGACACAATAAACCGACGATGGCCAGTTGCACGGTAGCATGTTTGCCGACGATGACGCGTTCGACGTTGTCGATGATCTGTTGCGCGACCGCTTTGGTATCCGCCATGAATAGTCTCCAGACAAAGAGATAACGACCTGCTCCAAGTATACCGCGAAACTTAGGCAGAGGTTCAATCCCCTGATTTTTTGTGATGGAATCGAAAGAGGGGGTTGCCGCGGGCAGCCGAAATTCGGCCATGCTATAATCTAACACAGTGGAGAATAGAGTGTCGAAAGTCACGGTCGATGGGTTGCACGTACACTATCGCATGCTGGGCGAAGGGCCGGATGTGCTGCTGATCCACGGCTGGGTGTCCTCGCATCGGATGTGGGCGCACACGCAAAACCGATTGGCCGCGGCCGGTTATCGGGCTACGGCGATCGATCTGCCCGGCTTCGGCGAGTCCGATAAGCCGCGCACGGGCTGGTACACACTCGACCGCTTCACCATGAATTTGCAAGGTGTATGTGATGAACTTAAATTGTATCGACCGGCGCTGGTCGGCCATTCGTTGGGTGGCACCCTCGCGTTGAATCTGGCGCTCTCTCAAGCAGCGGCGGCGTTAGTTGCGGCAGCGCCCGTGGTGAACGGCGAACTCGGTTTGTCCATGCACGTGTTGTTGACTTCACCTGCGACGCGCCGGATGATCGAGTGGATGCAGCGGCAGCCGTTCTTCGCCGGGCTGGGTGATAAGCGGATGCTGGCGTTGCCCGGCTTGATGCGCGATCCGATTCGCCGTCGCAATCAAGAAGACCTGGGCAAGGCGACCGTCCACGCGGCGTTGGGAAGTTTGCAAGCGCTGGCCGGTTCGCTCGAAGATCGCTTGAGTGAGATTCGCGCGCCGGCTTTGATTGTGATCGGCGGCCGCGATCTGACGGTGCCGCCCGCGCAAGGTCGATTGGCCGCACGCCGCATTCCCGGCGCGCGCCTGGTGGAGTGGCACAACGTCGGTCACGCGCTGGTGGATGATCGCGCCGACGAATTTGATGCGTTGTTAATCAGTCATCTGCGGCTGGCGGCGGCGTTGCGCCCCTCGATCGATTTTGATGCACGCCAGTCGCTGATGAATCACTTCGGCGCGGCCTGGTGGTGGTCCGCAAGATAAGAGGGGTAGCATCGGGCCTGCCCATGCCCGACGCAATGCGTCGGCGCCTGGCGGGCCACCCGTGCATGGCACGGGACATGGCCTGGGCCGCCAGGCGTGTGCCCGTAAAACGCCGACAAGCGGCTATACTACGACCCATCGAAACTTTCGTGGTTGACTACTAGCTGGAATTGATGCGATTGATCTATGGATGCCATTCGCGCTTTTATCGCCATTGAATTGCCTGCGCCGATTCTGGCGCAACTCGAGCAGGTCGAGTCGCGCCTCAAGCCGCTGCTGCCTCCGGGCTGCCTGCGCTGGGTCAAGCCGGACAGCGTCCATCTCACGTTGAAGTTCCTCGGTCAAGTGCCGTCCGATCAAATTGATATCATTTCGTCGGCGCTGCGAAATTCGGTGGCGGCGCTGCATTCGTTTGAATTGGAAGTCAGCGGCGCAGGCTGCTTCCCTAATCTCCGGCGGCCGCGGGTGATGTGGGTCGGGATCCAGGAAGAGGCGCCCGGCGGTCGATTGAGTGCGGTGCAGCGCGCCGTCGAAAACACGATCGCGCCGATGGGCTATCCGACCGAGCCGCGCGCATTTTCGCCGCACCTGACACTTGGCCGGTTGGCGCGCGATGTCTCATCCTCTGATCTGCGCAAAATCGGCGAAGGGGTCAGAGACAGCGCGGTCGGTTCACTGGGCCACTGGACAGTCTCGCAAGTGGCGCTGATCAAAAGCGACCTCCGGCCGACCGGCGCCGTGTATACCACTCTCGCGCATATGCCGCTCGCGCCGAAGGGTTGAGAGAAACCTGGTTTCTGATTTGTGGCGATGTTTATCGATCGAGTTGATGCTGGAAAGAAGCTCGCCCTCGCGTTGATCGATCTGTGCGATCAACCCATTCCGATCGTTGTGCTGGCGATCCCGCGTGGCGGCGTGATCGTCGCGCGCGAGGTCGCCCGCGTGCTCGACGCGCCGCTGGATGTGTGCCTGACGCATAAACTGGGCGCGCCCGATAATCCCGAACTTGCCATTGGTGCGGTGGTCGAAGATGGTACAACGCTGCTCGATCACTTTTTGATCGAGCAGTTGGGTGTCACGCCCCAATATCTTGAACTGGAGATCGAGCGTCAGCGGAAGGAAATGGCGCGGCGGGCCGAAGTCTACAGGCGCGGGCGACAGCGACTGCCGGTGGCGGATCGGATCGTGATTGTGATCGATGACGGCATAGCGACCGGCTCAACGTTGATCGCGGCACTGCGATCGATGCGGGGAGCAGGGGCCGGATCATTGATTGCAGCAGCGCCGGTTGGGCCGGCCGGGGTCGTGCAACGCTTGCAGCGCGAGGCCGATCGGGTGGTTTGCCTGCGCGCGCCGCTCGATTTCTGGGCGGTCGGCTCGCACTATCAACATTTCAATCAAGTCAGTGATTCAGAGGTTATTGAGGCGCTGAGCCATGCGTGACGAGTGCTGAGTCAGGACGCAGTCGTCTTGATCAGATGATGACCTCTTCGCTGGGTTTCTCGCTTGCTCCGTTGCTGTGGTTGTGCATTTGATTCCTTGGCTGTTCTACCTGATCCCCGGTCCCTGATCCCCAATTCTCAGTCCCCAGGCCCCGCTCATTCAATCTGCGCAAAGGTCGTGTGAGCAGCCAGGTCACGATCAATGCCAGGAACACGATGGTAATCGCGCCGGTGATCTGCGCCGACATTTGGCCGGGATCGTTTTGCAGGTTCGCACCGGCCAGCAGGCCGGTCACACCTTGTCCGGGCACGCCTAGATAGTCTCGGACGCCGATGGCATTCCAGCCCGCGCCATAAGTGCCATCCGCCAGAAGGCCGGCTGCGATGATCGACCACAAGCCGCTGAGTCCCGCGGTGGCGATCGAGCCAGTGGGATCGTCGAGGTGCAGGAATCGATCGAAGCAATACAGGCCGATCGGCAGCCACAATCCTGCGATGGCGCCGATGGCGATCGCCGCCCAGGTTGGCACGAAAAGTGCGGTGGCCGTTAAGGCAATCCAGCCGCCCATCGCGCCGCGCGCTGCCAGAAACGGATCGGGTTTGCCGGTCGTGAACCAGCCGTAGGCCAATGCGACGATGGTTGCGGCTGAGGCCCCGAGCAGCACGTTGGTTGCTCCAAAGGCCAGATCGATCGATCGATTCGCTTGCAAGATCGGATCGGTGGTGAGCCAGGCCAGCCAGCCGAATCCAAAGGCAATCGCCCCGGCGATCGTGCGCAGCGGCAAATAGATCGGCGGAAGTTGAGCAGGCGCAGGAGCCGTTGACTTGCGGACCTTCAGTGCGATCAAGGCAGCCAGTGTGATGCAGCCGGCGGCCATGAAAGTTGCGGCGGCGCCGCCGGGATCGATGAAGCCGTGCCCAAACTTCACATCGCTGCCCAGCGTGTTCAGCCAGCCGCCGCCCCAGGTCCACATACCGATCAATGGAACAATCAACCCCGTCATGAGCATGGTGATGAATACCAATGTAAAAATGCGTGCGCGGCCGACGAGTGCCAGAGCGGGGACGAGGGCAGCGGCCATGACGATGGGCAGTTGATGCAGAAACAGCGTGAAGACCAGGGCTGTATCGCCCGGCAGCGTCGAGGGGACGTTGAGCCAAAAGCCCTTCAAGCCAATAATGCCCCAGGTCTGCGTCGATCCGCCGGCAAACGACCACAGGCGATCCAGCCCGCGCAAGCCGGCCGGCACATCGGGCCGCAAGCCTACGCCGCCGAACTGGAATCCGAATCCGATCGCGGTGTAGGTCAAGGCTGCGAGCGCCATCACCATCAAGGCCGTGGCCGTATTCGTGCGCGCGCGTTGTTCGTCCCAGCTGCCCCAGGCGACGAGGAGTGCGCCTATCGGCAGCAAATAGGCCAGAATGATCGGTGCGATATCCATAAACGAATCTCGATAGGAAGGGCCCGGCGGCTTCCTGGTGATTATATACATCTCGGTTTGCTCTCGATCCGCGTCCTCGCGGATCGTCGGCGGGACGCCGACTTGAGCACTTGTGTAGAATCACCAGCGGCTTCGGCTTGACTGGCGGCAATGATACCAGATGCGCTACAGATTGCCAAAGCTGGTTTGGACGGTCCTTGCCAGTCGATGTATAATCGCGTTACCAAATTCTTTGGAGGTCGATCATGCAAAAGTGGGAATACCTGGAAGTGCGTTGCACGTGGTTCGGTTCAACTCTGCTGCCGCAACTTGTGAATGGACAAGAGATCAAGGACTGGAAGAAGGGGGCCGGCGTATACGCCCATATGGCCACGCTCGGCGATGAAGGCTGGGAATTAGCCGGCACGGCCTATACCACCGGCAATGTCGGGGGCAATGGCTACGTCTTGACCTTTAAGCGGCCCA
>JADGQE010000232.1 GCA_017882055.1 Thermoflexales bacterium | reverse complement strand
GCGGGCGAAATCAGCAGCGGCACGATTCAGTCGATCGCCGTTAAGCCGTTGCCGCGGCGTGATATTCTGCTCGGTAAATGGTTGGGCTTTGTGATCATGCTGGGCGTGTGTGTACTGACGTTGGCTGGCGGCGTGATACTGATTACGGCCATTGTATCCGGCGGCTACTTCGCGCCGAATTCGCTGGGCGGCCTGGCGTTGATGTATCTGGAATCGCTGGTGCTGTTGAGCATATCGTTGCTGGGGGGGACTCGCCTATCGACGCTGGCGAATGGCGTACTTGGTTTCGGGTTGTTCGGACTGGCGCTCATCGGCGGCTGGATCGAGCAGGCCGGTAGTTTCCTCAACAGCACGGCGGCGATATCGATTGGTCAAATCACCGCGTTGATTATGCCGAGCGAAGCGCTGTGGCGGCTGGTGCAGTCGAACATGTCCGAAGGACTCAATCCGTTTAAGTTGATGTTTTCTCTTTCGTCTGAGCCTGATCAGGGCATGGTGATTTACGCGATTGTTTTTGCGGTGGCGCTGCTCTTGCTAGCAATGCGATCGTTTCAGCGGCGGGATTTGTGAGAGCTGAGGTTGAGATCAACGGTCTAGGCTTCAAATGATAACGCCCCGTCAGTTCGACGGGGCGTTGCTCTATTCTCTTAGATAATCGCGCAACTTGCGTGCGTGGGTTGGATGCCGCAGCCTGGATAGCGCCTGCGCTTCGATCTGGCGCACGCGCTCGCGGGTGACCCCCAATTTCTTGCCGACTTCTTCGAGCGTGTACGATTGCCCGTCGATCAGGCCGTAGCGCAGTTGCAAGATGCGGACTTCACGCGGCGGCAGGCTGTTGAGAATCTCGGCGATTTGTTCGCGCAGCATATTCATCGTGACTGCGTCCACCGGTGCGACCGAATCTTCATCCATAATGAAGTCGCCCAACACCGAGTCCTCATCTTCGTCCGTGGGTGTTTCGAGCGAGATGGGCCGCCGCGCCACCTGGATCATCTGCTCGGCTTTCTTCACCGGCACTTGCATGGCGCCCGCTAACTCTTCAGGATTCGGCTCGCGGCCCAGTTCCTGTGTCAGCGTATGGCTGACGCGGATCAGCTTGTTGATCTGATCGCCCATGTGGACGGGCACGCGAATGGTGCGGCCCTGATCGGCGATGGCGCGGGTGACCGCCTGTCGAATCCACCACGTCGCATACGTGCTGAACTTGTGGCCGCGATGATAATCGAACTTACGCGCGGCGCGAATTAAACCGATGTTGCCTTCCTGAATCAGATCGAGGAACGGCACGCCGCGTCCGATGTATTTCTTGGCGACGCTGATCACCAAGCGCGAGTTGGCCGTGATCAAATGTTCGCGGGCGGCTTTGGCATCCTGCATCGTGCCTTCGAGCTCGAATTTTTTCTTGGCGGTCAGGCTGTCTTTCGATAAGCGTCTAAGCGCGAACTTGCCCTTTTCGATCCGCTTGGCCAGCGAGACCTCTTCTTCGGCCGTTAAGAGCGGAATGCGTCCAATCTCTTTGAGGTACAACCCGACCGTGTCATCGGTCTCGATCGCCGCGACCGTGCCGTCGTCGAGCTCGTCCGAAATCTCTTCGTCTTCCGGGCCTTCGTCTTCCGGCGCATCGCCCAGTTCGACGCCATTCTCGGTCAGCGTCGCGAAAATCTCGTCGAGCTGATCGACATTGGTTTCTGCATCGGGAAAGGCTTCGAGCACTTCGTCGTAAGTGACGTAGCCGCGCTCACGGCCGATCAGGAGCAGCGCTTCCTCGGCGTTGCTCAAGACGGAGTCCTCGGCCAGGATCGGCTCCTTCGCTTCTTTAACATCCTTCGATTTCACTGGTGCCAAATCTACACCTACCTGATTTATTTTCCCACAAGACCGGGCTGGAAAACCACGCACGACGGTAAAGGGCAGAAACAAAGAGCAGCGATGTGCACTTATGCAGCCCGGCACATCGTGCTCTTGAATTCCGCGCGCGCCAGCCGGCTGTTGCCCGGTTGAAATGATTACAGGCTGCGCTAAGTAATACTACAACAAATTTCGATCGATTGTCAAGCAGCTGTTTATTAAGCGGCAATTTCAAGCGTCAAACTTATGTCACCTGATTAATCGAAAGTGTCTCCCGGTGTCTCTGCCAATGCGGAAATGAATGGGCTGATATGCGGCGAAGATTGGCAAACGCGTTCGCGTTTGCATGGCTGATGCAACGGCTGTGAGGTTGCGGTGTTACTGCTGAAGATTGCACCGATCGATTGGCCGGGCGACAAGCCGCGGGCTGGATATTCGATCGCTAGTCCATGGCATGGTCGAAGGGTATTCTTCGCGCTTGACTTTTATCTATTCCTTGAATATAATCTCGCCCTGTTGGTTCAGTCCGGTGCATCACAGGTCCAATCGATCTACCTTGACATCTCCCCGGCCGTAACTCGCCAGCGTAGTGTTTTGCCGATATGGATTTAACGCGAATCTGTGGGCTTCAAATAGGACCGCATCCCTATGATGCTTCCGTCTCTTGCATCATCGACTCGACGAGCATTAACTCGTGTCCTGGCATCTCTTGTAACCTGACAGCCCATGCGTAAATCGTGTGGGCTGTTTTAGATCACATTTTATTCTAAGGAGGAAGTGTATGGATATGGGTATTCTCGGTTTAGGCAGACATGGCCTCAATAGTTTTGAGCAAATTGCCATTGTCGGTGTGTTGTTGGCGGCGTTCATCAGTCTGGCGTACGCCTGGTTCCTGCGCGGCAAGGTGCTCAAGAATGATAAGGGAACAGCCAAGATGCAGGAAGTGTGGAATGCGATTCGCGAAGGCGCGGAGAGTTACCTGGGGCGCCAACTGCGCACGATTCTGCCCTTGATTGGGGTGCTCACCGTCTTGATGTTTCTGAGCGTGTACATTGTGCCGCCCACTCAGGAAGCGACGAAAGAGTTTGGCGCCAGCGCGCAGATTGTCATCGCAGTCGGGCGCGCGATTGCCTTCATTATGGGCGCGACGTTTTCGCTGTTAGTCGGTCAGCTCGGCATGCGCATGGCGATTCAAGCGAATGTGCGTGTGGCTTCGGCCTCACGGCGCGGCTTCAATGAAGCGCTGTCGATTGCCTACTACTCCGGCACGATCACCGGCATGCTCACCGACGGCCTTGGCCTGTTGGGTGGCACCAGCATCTTCATCGTGTTCGGTACGGCTGCGCCCGATGTGTTGCTGGGCTTCGGCTTTGGCGGCACGCTGCTGGCGCTGTTCATGCGCGTCGGCGGCGGCATCTACACCAAAGCCGCCGATGTAGGCGCTGACCTCGTCGGCAAGGTGGAGAAAGACATCCCCGAAGATGATCCGCGCAACGCCGCCGTCATCGCCGACCTCGTCGGTGATAATGTGGGTGACTGCGCCGGCATGGCGGCCGATATCTTCGAGAGTTACGAAGTGACGATCGTGTCCGGCTTGATCCTGGGTCTGGCGCTGGTGACAATTGATCCGACCCATAGCTTAAAGTGGATCGTCTATCCGTTGATCATCCGCGCTATCGGCGTGATCAGTTCGATCATCGGGACCTTCACCGTGCCCATCTGGGAGCATTTCCCGATCAAATTCCTGCGCGCCCACGATGCGGAAGGATCGATGTTCCGCTCGTACGAAGTGTCCAGTGTCTTCACGATCTTCTGGTCGTTCTTGCTGGCGCTGGCTTATGCCAATGATTGGCGACTGAGTGCGCTCACCGCGATTGGCGTGGGTCTCGCTGTCGCTTATAACCCGTTGACCTCGTACTTCACCTCGACCAAAAAGCCGCCGGTGAAGGAAATCGTGGAATCGACCGAAACCGGCCCGGCCACGACGATTCTTTCCGGCCTCGCCGTCGGTATGGAATCGAGTGTGTGGGCGCTGTTGGTCATCGCCATCGCCTTTGTTCTTGCGCTGTTGCTATACGGTAATGAGTCGTCGCCGACTTACGTGCTCTATGCCGTGGCGATGATCGGTATCGGTATGCTCAGCCACACCGGCAACAATGTCGCGATGGATTCCTACGGCCCGATCTCCGACAATGCGAACGGCATCGGCGAGATGGCCTGGCACGACATGGAAGATGCCGAGACTGTGAAGGCGCGCCAGATCATGGCCGACCTCGACGCCGTGGGCAATACGACCAAGGCCATCACCAAGGGCGTGGCGATTGCCTCGGCGGTCATTGCGGCCGTCAGTCTGTTTGCTTCATATATCACCGATGTGGGCCATGTGCAAGCTGCCCTGGTGCTGCAAGGCCAGCTGGCCGCCAGCCAGGTGCTGACTTCGATCCGTGTTTCGGAAACAGGTGTGTTTGTCGGCTTGCTGTTGGGCGGTGCGCTGCCCTGGCTGTTTAGCTCGCTGTCGATTCGCGCCGTCAGTCGTGCGGCCGCCATGATCGTCGAAGAAGTGCGGCGGCAGTTCCGCATTCCGGGCATCATGGAAGGCACGACCAAGCCGGACTATGCGCGTGTGGTCGGGATCTCGACCGGTGCGGCGCAGAAGGAACTGGTGCCGCTGGCGACGATCTCCGTGTTGGTACCGCTGCTCGTCGGCCTCGTGCTGGGTGTTGAAGCGTTGGGCGGTTTCCTGGCAGGCATCATCCTGTCCGGCCAATTGCTCGCGGTGTTCATGGCGAACACGGGTGGTGCCTGGGACAATGCTAAGAAATCTATCGAAGACGAACCGCGCGATCTGGTGAAGAACACGGGCAAGGGTTCGGAGCGGCACAAGGCCAGTGTGGTGGGTGACACCGTTGGCGATCCGTTAAAAGATACGGCGGGTCCGGCGCTCAACCCGATGATCAAAGTGGCGAACCTCGTTAGCTTGATCGCCGCCCCGCTCATCGTGAGTCTGCGCCTGGGCGATCCCATCGTCATTGTGATTATCAGCGTGGTGCTTCTGGCCGGGTCACTGTGGGCGCTGCGTACATCCAAGCGCAAGATGGCGACGTTGAAGGCCGCGAAGTAGATCATCTTTTGCATTGCAGTTGAATCGAAGACCCGCCGGGCCTGCGCGAAGCGCCCGGCGGGTCTTTTTCTTGCGCTTGACTCATCAATAGCTTGTTGTAGAATTTGAATATGTCCACCGGGTATCTTTTCGATCCACTGTATTTACAGCACTATCAGCGTGGCCACGTGGAAGGTCCCGAGCGATTGGATCACATCAATCAGGCCCTCGATGCGACGGGCATGCGTGATCGATTGGTCGCACTGACGCCGCGTCCGATTTCGATCGAGCGGTTGGCGCGTGTTCACACCCACGATCACATTCAGCGCGTGAAGTCGGTTGCGCAGCGCGGCGGTGGCGGACTCAAATCGATGGGCGATGAGACTTACGTCGCACCTCGTTCGTATGAGGCGGCGCTGCTCGCTGCGGGTGCGATCGTAACCGGTGTCGAGGCTGTTTTACGCGGTGAAGTGCAAAATGCTTTCGGTTTGGTGCGTCCGCCCGGCCATCATGCTTTTGCCGATCACGGCGAAGGTTTTTGCCTGTATAATAACGTGGCCATTGCGGCGGCGACCGCCCGCGCCGAATTCAAGATCGATCGGGTCTTGATCGTCGATTTCGATTTGCATCACGGCAACGGCACGCATGCGATCTTCTACGACGATCCCGCCGTGTTGTTTTTCTCGACGCATCAAGGGGGCATCTATCCGGGCACGGGCCATTTCAGCGAAGTCGGCAGCGGCGCGGGCGTGGGTTATAGTGTCAATGTGCCCATGCTGCCCGGTTATGGCGATACCGCGATGTTCCGCATCTTTGATGATCTGCTCGTGCCGATCGCGCGCCGCTTCAAGCCGCAATTGATGCTCGTCAGCGCCGGCTACGATCCGCACTGGACCGATCGGCTGGGGTCGATGCTTGTGACGGATCAAGGTTTCTTTCAGTTAACGCGCAAACTCGTGAGGTTGGCGAATGAGTTGTGTCAGGGCCGGCTGGTCATGACACTGGAGGGCGGCTACGGCTTGGAAGGTTTAGCCTATGGGGTCGTGGCTTCTTTCGCGGCGATGCTGGGCGATGAGACTTTCACTGATCCCATTGGTTCATGTTCTCGCGCCGAGTCGCCCTTCGATGAAAGTTACCTTGATCAGTTGCGTGCGTTGCACAATCTTGGGCCGGCCTGATTTTGCCGCCAACTCGTAAATACTCAGCCCGCATCCTTCGACTACGCGCCGCGCTCCGCTCAGGAGGCTGAGTAGTTATGCCAACTTGCACAAATTGCCGAAACATTGCATAATGCTTTAAGATTTGCTTGAAAGCGAGGCGACATGTCTGAAGTAGCCCTGCGCGATTACATCATCGAAATCGACGGCATGATTGAGCACAATGCCTACGATACTGCCATCGCGCATTGCCGCCATATCCTGACTCAATATCCGCGTTACCTTGAAGTCTATCGGACGCTGGGCAAAGCGGCGCTCGAAAAAGAAGATGACGAGGCAGCGCTCGATATCTTTCAACGCGTGTTGAGCGTTGATCCGGAAGACTTCGTGGCCCGCGTGGGCCTCAGCATCATCTACGATCGCCGCAACGATCTCAACAAAGCGATCTGGCATATGGAACGCGCCTTCGATCTGATGCCCAGCAACGAAGTGATCCAGAGCGAACTCAAGCGTTTATACGGTCGCCGGGATGGCACCGAACCGGAACGCATCTCGTTGACGCGCGGCGCGCTGGCTCGCATGTATG
>JADGQE010000231.1 GCA_017882055.1 Thermoflexales bacterium | reverse complement strand
GCACGCCTGCGTCCGATCGTCGCCGAAATCAATGCGCTGGAAGATGAGTTCCGCCACCTATCCACTGACGATCTACTGGCTGTCACCGATGAGTTTCGCCAGCAGATGGCCGAGGCTCTGGCGGAGCCGCGTGAGGCGATCGAGTCTGCAGAAGCCGAACTGGAAAATGAAGAAGATGCGGATCGACGCCGGCAGCTCGAGCAGGAAATCAAGAAACTCGAAACTGATCTCTTCAAAGTCGAAGACGAAGAGCTGGATCAGATTTTGCCGCGTGCTTTTGCCGCGGTGCGTGAATCGGCTCAACGCACGATTGGCCAGCGCCATTTCGATGTGCAGCTCATCGGCGGCACGGTCTTGCATCAAGGTAAAATCGCCGAGATGAAAACCGGTGAAGGCAAGACGCTGGTCGCTACCCTGCCGTTGTATCTGCATGCTTTAAGCGGCCGTGGCTGCCATTTGATCACGGTCAATGATTACCTGGCCCGGCGCGACGGCGGCTGGATGGGCGCTATCTTTCAGCAGCTGGGCCTGAAGGTCGGCCTGATTACGGGCGACTTCTCCGGCCTGTATGATCCCGACTACGTCGATCCGCAGGGCCACCTCGAAGATGAGCGCCTGGTCCACTGGCGGCCCAGCACTCGCCAGGAAGCTTATCTAGGTGACATTACCTATGGCACCAGCAGTGAGTTCGGTTTTGATTATCTGCGCGACAATCTCTCGGCCGAGTTAAGCCACTGCGTCCAGCGCGAATTCTATTATGCGATCGTGGACGAGGTCGATAACATCCTGATCGATGAATCGCGCACGCCGTTGATCATCTCCGGCCCGGCCGAGGAAGCGGCCGACGATTACACTCGCTTTGCCGAGCTGGTCCGTCTTTTGCGCCGCAACACGGCGGCCGAAGAGGCCGAACCCAATGGCGACTTCAACATCGAAGAGCGGACCCGCGCAATCACTTTGACTGAGCGCGGCATTGTGCGTGTGGAAGCCGAACTGCTGAAGCAGGGTGTGCTGCGTGAAGGTGAAAGCGTCTATGATCCGCAGTATTACGCGCTGACTTCGTATCTCGACAACGCGCTGCGTGCCCAGCATGTCTATCGCCGCGACAAGGAATACGTCGTGATGGAGGGGCGCGTCGTGATCGTCGATGAGCGCACCGGCCGCCTCATGCCGGATCGCCGCTACTCCGAAGGGCTGCATCAAGCGATCGAAGCGAAAGAGCACGTGCACGTCCGGCGTGAAGACGTGACGCTGGCCACGGTCACGCTTCAAAACTTTTTCAGAAACTACCGTAAGCTCTCCGGTATGACCGGTACCGCTGCGACTGAATCGGAAGAACTGTATCGAATCTACGGGCTGGAAGTCGTGGTCATCCCGACGAATGTGGAAGACATCGTCGGCCGTGCCGACTCCGGCCTGCGGATGGCTCGCCAATCGGTGGATGGCGCGGAACAGATCACGTATCAGGATGCCAGTAGCAAGCCGGTTTACTTTAAGCGGCTTGATTATACTGATCAAGTCTTCAAGACCGAAGAGGCCAAGTATCGGGCCGTGGTCAAGATGATCAAAGAACTCCATAGTCAGAAGTGCCCGATCCTGGTCGGCACGACGTCGGTGGAGAACTCTGAGAAACTTGGCAAGCTGCTGGAGCAAGAAAAAATCCGCCACGAAGTATTGAACGCGAAGCAGCATCAACGCGAAGCCTCGATCGTGGCGCAGGCCGGTCGACCGGGGGCCGTGACGCTCTCGACCAGCATGGCCGGGCGCGGTACGGATATTTTGCTGGGCGGTTATCCCGAAGGGCTGGCGGTCGAAAAATTGACGGAGTTGCTCTTCGATCAACGGAGTCTGGAGAACCTGGCCCGCCGCGCATTGGAGGATGCCAATGCAGCGCGCCAGTTCGCGCAACGCGACTCGCATCTCTCGCCCGCTCTGGTCGATTGGATTTTGAATACGCAAGTGGACTATGAGAAAGTCGCCGCCGATCCGGATGTCATGAAGACCGGCGACCTGACCGGTTTGACCAGTTATCTCGTCCGAGCGCTGCAGGGCGATCCGCATCAGCTGGACTACGATACGGCTCTGGCTGTCGTGCGTAACGTCGGTGATGGCCGCAGCGAGGAAGCTCGTAAGCTAGTCGAGGAACGCGGCTACTCGATCGAAGTGACGGCCCTCGTCGCGCACTGGCTGAACGATTACCGTCAGCATCCGCTGATCCGAAAAGCGCTGGGCATGCCGAGTCAGCCTGAAGCGGATGACATGACGAAGTTCCTGAGCCAGCGCCTGTTTCAGCAACACTACAATGCCCGCGCGGCTTTGATCCGAAGCGTGTTGAAGGGCAATCTCGATCGCGCCAGGCAGATTGTGGCCGAAACGCCGGGGCTGTCCGCAAAACTCATCGACACGATTCAGGCGATCAAGGATCAGTGCGAGCGCGATCGGCAGTTGGTGCGCCAGGTGGGCGGGTTGCATATCGTCGGCACAGAGCGGCACGAGGCGCGGCGTATCGATAACCAGCTGCGCGGTCGCGCCGCCCGACAAGGCGATCCCGGCTCGTCGGCTTTCTTCCTGTCGTTTGAAGATGAGCTGATGCGGCGCTTCGGCGGTGATACGACCGGGCGGCTGATGACGCGTTTGGGCCTTGACGAAGATATGCCGCTTGAGCATCGCATGGTCGATCGGGCGATCGCCGGCGCGCAGGAGCGGGTCGAGAGTTACTACTTTGATATGCGCAAGAATCTGGTCGAGTATGATGATGTCGTCAATCGCCAGCGCGAAAGTGTCTACTCCGAGCGGCAGGAAATCCTGAAGGGCAGTCGGGGAAATCTTGAAGCGCGCATCCGAACCTTCTTCGCCGAAGAGATCAAGCACCTGCTCGATCGTTATCTGGACGGCTTCTTGCCGTGGATGCAAAGCCAGATCAATGAGGCCATGCAGGAATACAGCAACCTGGAGACGGGCCGGGTTAACGTCAACGGTCTCTTCGCGCGCTTGCACGGTATCTTGCCTCAAATTGAGATGCTGGATCGGCAGGCACTCAAAGAACAAGACGCCGATCGAGTGGCCGAGACGCTGAAGCAGGTCGCTGAAGAAGCGCAGGCGAACGATCACCACATCGCGTTGCTCGCGCGTGAAGCGGGCGCGATGATTCCGATCTGGCCGGCGTTGCCCAACCTGAGCGCGGTGCGCAACTATGCTCAGCGCCAGCAAGTGCAGCAGGATTTCGTAAACCGGGCGCGTAGCATCTTCGATAGCTTGACGATCGGGTGGAGTGAGGCCCAGCGCCAGCAGCGGTGGTCGCAGACTGAAAAAGCGATCGTCGAGGCCTTCGGTAGTTTTGCGGTCGAAAACATCTCGGTGCAAGAACGGCAGAAGCAGCAAGGGGCTGTGTTGCTTAGCCTCACGATTACGGTCGGTGATGCAATCCGAGCCGTGCTGGCCGCGCTCGATCGCGATCAGACTGAGGCGGCTTTGCTGGAGCGGACTCGCTACGCTTTGGAGGAGTGGCGCCGGCAGCAGATCGAAGAAGAGTGGCGCCGGCTGCCGGCCGAAGAACAACAAAGCCTTGGATACGAATTTGAGCGCAAGGCCGAGTATGAGGTCAAGCAGAGAATTCGTAGTAAGATTGAACCGGAAGTGTCAGGCGCTTCGGCAGGGGAGCGCACCGCTGAGATTGAATCCGTCATCGAGCCGCGGGTGGAGCAAGAATTCAAACGGGACCCGGCGGAGTCGGAACAACAAGTTAAACAGCTCGTTCAACAGGAGCTGCAGCGCAAGTTTGAACCGGCGGTGAATGAAGACCTGCGGACTTACGAGCAGTGGCTGGTCCTGTCGACGATCGATCACGAATGGCGGCAATACCTCGAAGCGATCGACGATCTCCGGCAGGGCATCGGCCTGGAAGCCTTTGGTCAGCGCGATCCCAAGATCGAGTTCAAGCGGCGCGCGTTGGACATGTTTGAGGTGCTGCGGGAGAACGTGCAACGCACCATCGTGACGAACTTCTTCAGCCAGATGGCGTCGCATCGACAGTTTATTCAAGCGAAACGCGAACGGGCGGAGCTGCAAGAGCGCGCCGCTCAAGCGAACTACCGGGTGAAGCAGCAACGCAGAGGAGGGGTAACGCTACGACGTGACGTGCAGAAAGTTAATCGAAATGATCCTTGCCCCTGTGGCAGCGGCAAGAAGTATAAGAATTGTCATGGAGCGCCAGGCGCACAGCCTCTATCGGCCGGCCCCGCGGCCGGTGTGCCGACTGGCGCTCAAGTAAAGCAGAGGAAATGAGCAACTCAGATCCGGAAGCCTATCAAGAATGGAATCCTTTCCCCAGGCGATCATCGCCGCCCGGCGGTGGCGCCGATCTGGCTGCGCGTTTGATGGATGACATGGATCCGGAGGTGTTGGATTTTTTGAAGACGACGGTGAATTCCTTCGTCAAATGGGATCTGGTCATCTTCTTTTCGGAGAATCCCAACACCACGGATACGGCCGTAAACTTAGCGCGCTATATCGGGCGCGATGTCGGCACGATCAACACCGAGCTGGACGATCTGGTTGAAGCCGGCGTGCTGGTTCAGTATCAGGCGGGTGACCTAAAAATCTACTCGTTGACTACCCATCCGCTGATGCGCGAACGCATTAAGCACTTTGTCGAGGCCAGCGTCGATCGCCAGTTCAGGGTGAAAGCCATCTATCACCTGATTCGGGGAATGCGTTAAGTCGGGCCATGCTCGGCATGCTCGGATCGTGCGGTGACGGGGATAGACGGCGCCGGGCGAGCGCGGATCGCCCACGGATGGGTGCAGGGAGGGAAGCCTCATGGAACGTATCAAATCAGGGATAACGGGTCTGGATGAGATGCTGAATGGCGGCTTTCTGCCGTATTCGGCCAACCTGGTTGAAGGCGCTCCGGGGACCGGCAAAAGCACGCTTGGCATGCAGTTCATTTACAATGGCATTACGCGTTTCGATCAGCCTGGATTGATCCTCACGTTTGAAGAGTTCCCTCACCAGTATTATAGTGACGGTGAAAGTTTTGGCTGGGATTTGCGTTCGCTGGAGAAAGCCGGCAAGCTGCGGGTGATCATGACCAGCCCTGAAGTGAGTCAGGCCAGTCTCGCGCAAGTCGACAGCCACATTCAATCGGTCATCGCCGAAATTGGCGCGGCCCGTATTCTGGTGGATAGTCTGTCGCACTTTGATCGATTGAGTGAAGACCCGGTAGCCCGGCGCGGACTCCTGTACGGTTTTATTAATTCGCTCCGGCGCGAGGGCTTGACCAGTTTGCTGACGCGCGAGAGCCCGGCGTTGTTCGGCGAGATCGAAGGGCCGGAAGAAGACGTGGCGTTTGTCGCGGACTCGTATTTGCTGCTGCGCTACGTTGAGATCGAAAGCTCAATTCGCAAAGCACTGCTCGTGCTGAAATTGCGCGGCAGCGATCATGCCAAAGATATCCGGCAGTTTGAGATTATGCACGCCGGCATCGAAGTTCAATCCAAGTTTGAGGGCCGTGAAGGGATCATGAGCGGCAGTCCGCGGCGGATGGCCGATTCCTTTGTCGAAGCCTTTGTCAAACGTTAGCGGAAGATCGACACTGAAATTGCAGATTTGAATTTTGGAAAAGCAAGTTTGATTTTTACTCGCCGACGTTTATTCAGCGCTAGTCGGCAGCCCATGTTCTACGAGCAAGCATGAATCTCCTGCATACTCTATTGACCCTCTATACGTGGGGAATCTTCTGCGGGCTGATCATTGTCCTGCAGCGGGTGGCGCGTTTCTATCAAATCACTTCCGGGCAGCGTTCACATTACCAATGGTTCTTACTGCCGCTGATTCTGTCGCTGGCCGGCGCACTGCGCTATGCCATGCTGTCCACCTTTGTCGGCGATGGATGGGGAGATCTGTTTTTGCTGACCGGCGGTATCAGCCTGATTATCCTGAGCTATTTCCTGCTGCACCTGATGACCGGAGGCCGTTCATGAATGTGGTGCTCGGCTCACCCGCGGTCGTCAGTCTCATTGCGGCGTTGTATATGTTGTCCATTTTTCTGGTCCTCAGCCGCAGACTGGGCGCAGTGACCAAGATGAAGCCCTATTACCGCGGCTTGTATGCAGCCGTGGGCCTGGTGGCGATTGCCGTCTTCGTTCACTTTTTGCGGACGACATCCTTACTGAATTCGTCAGCACTGCCGGAAATTTTGAATAGCGAACTCTTCTACGTGTTAGCCTACTATCTACCGCTGGCGTTGGCAGCCACGATTGGCCTGGTCGTCGTGTTGAAGTACTGGTTGTGGTTGTTTCGTGAGCACAAGTGATGAGCCAGGTGTTATCCTTCTTTCGCAAGCGGACCCGGTCGCCGGCTCCCGTCAGGCTGCCAGAGCAGGTTGACAGAGATAGCCTCCTGAATGGCCTCCCGGGCCAGATCCTGGTGCTCGATCGATCCAGTATCATCCGCTGGGTCAATTCTGGCGTTACCCGCTCAACCGGCCACCCGCGCGCGACGTTGATCGGCCGGCCCTTATATGATTTTATCCCCGCGGCCGAGCGCGATCGACTTCAGCGCCAGATCGATCGTTGCTTTGCGAGCGACGCCGGTGATGCGCCCGAGCTGGCTCACTGTGAAACTTACTTCCAGCGCGCGGACGCCTTGCTCGATCAGGTGGACATGGTTTTCGGTCTCGATGCCGATCGTC
>JADGQE010000230.1 GCA_017882055.1 Thermoflexales bacterium | reverse complement strand
AGGCGCTTTGGCGATCAATATCAACAACCTTGCCAAATCCACTTTGCCCGTCACGCCGCCCACCTTCGAGCAAGTTGTCGCGCTCGTCGAGCAGATTGAAGGCGTGCGCTTCCGCGAATTGTTTGCGCGTCTGCCGCAGCGCCTGCCGGATGGCGACGCAGCCATCGCAGCAGTGTGGCAGATGGCGAAAGAGCGGCAAGCGAAAAAGGGCACGGTATTAGCGCAAATGCCCACCAATATCCGTGCGGCGATTGATGCGCAGGATGATGCGGCCTTGAATGCGGCGTTGAATGAATTGCCGCCGCAAGAGGCGCAGGCCATCGTCCAGAAATTGGGGGAGGCGGGCATCATTGGGTAGGCTCGTCATTGCGAGGCCATGTTTTTTGGCCGAAGCAATCTCAAGACCAGTTAGGGGATTGCTTGCCCATGCCCGGCGCTTTGCGCCGGTGGGCCGCCAGGCGCGCTCCGCTCGCAATGACGGTGAAATGTCGGCCAGGGCGTCATGCCGACATGAATGTCGGCCCCTACAAACGCACGCGCCAAAAGTGTGCACGCAAAACATGTCAGCTGAGGCGGCTCCCATGCCGCCGTTCAGCCGGGCGTGGAAGCCCGGCCCGCTAACTGCCTGACAACCTTTGCGTGCACACGCCAAAAAGATCGTCGCCAATAAATCACAATTCGTGGTATAATCAATCCAACGTATTCGGGATTTGTGTGACGCAGGCCGCCAAGACCCATTATGGGTCGGCGGCCTTTTCAATTACCGGCCTGCGGGCCTAGCTCATAAGGAGAGCAAAGAAAATGGAAGTGAAGTTGTATGTGGGCAATTTGTCGTACTCGACCAGCGAAGAAGAATTGCGAACGTTGTTCGTACAGGCTGGCACGGTTGCATCGGTCGCGGTGATCAAGGATCGCGACACAGGCCAGTCGAAAGGCTTCGGGTTTGTCGAGATGACCACGCAGGCCGAGGCTCAGAAAGCGATTAGCATGTTCAACGACTACAAGATGGGCGAGCGTGCGTTGACCGTGAACCTGGCCCGTCCACGCGAAGAGCGCAGTGGCGGCGGCGGGTTCGGCGGTGGTGGTCGCGGTGGTGGTAGTCGCGGCGGTGGTAGTGGTGGCGGCCGCAGCGGTGGTGGTAATCGCCGGTTCTAAGATTCGCCTGGTGCCTACGTCTGGCGCGCTAATCGAAGGATGTCTGATACGCAACCTCAGTTAAGACATTCGGACCTCGCAGGTCGTACCCATGCCGTAACCGGTGCGATCTGCGAGGTTTGTTATATAAGGAGCGTCACATGCAATTCAAAGCCGGGGACTATGTCGTTCATCCTACGTACGGCGTTGGCAACGTCGTGCGGCTGGAAGAAAAACGCCTGGCCGAAGACCAACTCCGACTGTACTATGTCGTCATGGCCGACAAGAGCACGCTCTGGGTGCCGGTTGACGACAAGGGTGCTTCAGGGCTGCGCGAGATGACGCCCAGGCGCGAGCTCGCGCGCTACCGCGACGTGCTGAAAAGCCGGCCGAAGGCGCTCGAGCGCGATCATCACAAGCGGCGGCTGGAAATCAGCGAACGCTTGAAGCAAGGCTCGTTCCAGAACTTGTGCGAAGTCGTGCGCGACCTGGCGGGGATGGGCTGGCAAAAGCCGTTGAGCGAGGTGGATGCGTCGTCGTTTCACCGTTTTCGCGACAGCCTGTGTCGCGAGTGGGCCGTGGCAGCGGGCACGACGATCCCGGAAGCCGCCGCCGAAGTCGAAGCGCTGCTCGCGGCGGCGCGGCAGACTTACAAATCTTGAAGTGATATAGACAAAGCAGATTCTAGTAGTCAACCACGAAAGTTGTGCTGGGGTGTAGTATAGGCGTTTGACGGGCACACGCCTGGCGGCCCACCGACGCAGTGCGTCGGGTATGGGCAGGCCCGATGCTACCCCTCTCATAATTTATTTGGTGGACTACTAGCGGTTCAGTGTTTTGAATGAAAGGAGCCTGGATTCTCAGCTTTCGCCGACTGGCGATCGAGGTGGAATCCAGGCTTTTCGTTTTTATTTCGATGGATTTATGATCGAACAGGCTTGCGCTGCAACGAAGTGAACATCCAGTACGACACAAACAACAGCCCCGCAAATAGTCCCATCATGCCAATCGCGGACAAGTGGCTGAACGGATGAATCAGCAGATGGGCGGCATCAACCAGGATGGCACGCGGATACAAAAACACATCCCAACTGTTCCAGCGCAAAACTCGACCGAGGTAAATGCCCATTCCACTCAGACCGGCCATCGCCCCGACAAACAGCCAACTCCGCTTCGACCCGGTAAAATCTTCGACCATGATTCGCATGCTGTTCAGCGACGCGACCGCCAGAAACATCCCGGCCAGCGCAAAGGTCGCCATCAAGATGATGTCGTACCACAACGGGATCAACGGGCGCTGGTATAAGTGAACGAAGTCGGTGATAAGGTATGGCGCGTTGGGCAGAAACAATAGCCACAACGCGCCCGGCAGCAGCAACGACCCCCAGCGGCGCGGAAAGCGTCGATGGATGCTGGCCGCCCACAAACTCCACAGATACGGCACCCAGGCCAACAGCAAATTCCAGATCAAGAAACTGTAAGTCCGGCTCTCGCTGCGATAAACTCGCATCGCCAACAATACCGCCGCCAACAGGCTGGTCAACAGCAATGGATAGAAAGACTGCTCGGCCAGGAAACGCTGCACCCGCCGCGCACGAAGTATCAAACTCACGACGACCTCCCGCGAAAGTATTCCCAGTATCATAAGTTAATTCGACAGCGCAATCAAGCACTTAAGTGCAATGGGAATTTGTCGCGCAGTCCCCGCGCCCGTCGGAATAGGATTTAGTCATTGGTCATTGCCCCCTGCTCTGCTATAATCTGCCGCGTGACTGCCAAAGCCCGCTCGATTCTACTGCTGATCATTCTCTGGCTCGCCTTTGCCGTGCGCGTGTATCGTCTCGATGCGCAAAGCATCTGGTACGATGAAGGCTTGAGCATCCAGCTCGCCTCGCTGCCGCCCGATCAAACGATCGCGCTGAGCGCCACGACCGATCATCCGCCGCTGCACGCGCTGCTGCTCGGCGGCTGGCTGCGGCTGGCGGGCGACAGCGATTTCGCCGTGCGGTTTCTTTCGCTATTCTGCGGTGTGTTAGCAGTCGCCTTGACGTACGCATGGGTACACCAGATGGATGAGCGCGCGGGCCTCATCGCCGCGTTTCTGATGACCCTTGCGCCGTTCGCCGTTTACTACTCGCAGGAAACGCGCGGCTACACCTTGCTGACCGCGCTCGTTCTCGTGGCGGCGATCGCTTTTGTGAAGTTACTGCGCGGCGATCAACGCCGCCGCATCTGGATCATTTACAGCGGCGCGATGGTGGCGGCATTGTACACCCATTACTTCGCCGCCTTTGCGTGGGCGGCGATCAACGTGGCCTGGCTGTTAAACCTGCGAGGTTTACGAAAACCTCGCAGGTTTTGGACCTGGATCGTCGCTCAGATCATCATCCTCGCCTGTTTCGCGCCATGGCTGCCGAATGTCATCGCGCAGGTCGGATCGAACGCCACGTATTTCCCCGGGCGTGTAACATGGGACACAGTCTTCGGCGATACGTGGCGGGCCTTCAGCGTCGGCGAATGGGGCGATGGATCGATTATTGGCGGGGTATGGTTAGTATTAATCGGGCTGGGACTGATTGCGGCTTTGACAAGTGGATTTCACCACGGAGGCCGGGAGGACAAAGAGAGAAATCTTAGAAAACCCCGCGATCTGCCCATACCTGCCGCAGTGCGGCAGTGGGCCGCCAGGCGTCGTGCCTTTGTGGTTACAATCGCTGCTATTTTGCTCGTACCGCTATTGCTGATGTCCGCCTTAGCCTGGCTTAAGCCCAAGTTCGCGCCGAGGTATCTGCTGCCATCCCTGCCCGCCTTCATCGCAGTGGGCTCGATCGGACTGACTCTGTTGATCGACGGGTTACGAACACGCTGGTGCTTAATTGCATCGATTGGCCTGATCGCTGGTCTCGCGGTTCCAACGTTGGCCGATGCGGGATCATTGCTGCGCCTTTACACGGACGCCTCCATCGCGCGGCCCGATGGTCGATCGGTTGCGGCGTATATCGCAGCGCACGAAGTACCGGGGGACGCCATCATTTTGCTGGGTGGGCATCAGGCCCCCGCGTTCAATCATTACTATCGCGGCTCAGCAGCTGTATTTCCACTGCCCCCTGATCTTTTGCCTGCCGTGCAATCACCGCTGGATGCGCAAGCCATCCAGCAATTAGCCGACATTACGAGAGATCATCCGCGCATCTGGCTCGTGTTGTGGCAAAACGAAATCAGCGATCCCACCAACGTGCTCGTTGATGCGCTCTCGGCGCAAGGTCAGCGGATCGAAGTCGGGCAAAACTTCCACGCCATGAGCCTGCTATTGTTCGACGTGCGCGCCGCAGTCTTCGTGACACAACCGCAGCATTTGGTCGATTTTGCGTTTGTCCAGATGGTACGCCTGACTGGTTACAATGTGGACAAAACTCACCTGGTGCCTGGCGATTCCTTGACATTCAGCGTATACTTAATGGCAGAGGGATCGATCGCGGGCGACTATCAGATTTTCGCCCACCTGATCGGCCCCGACGGCTCGCTCGTCGCGCAAGCCGATCACATCGCCGGCGCAGATTCATATCCGACATCGTTGTGGCGTCCCGGCAACTTGATTCTCAATCGGTTCCAAATGACGGTGCCGCTCAACGCGGCACCTGGCGAATACAGGATCAGAGTCGGATTGTATGATTCAGCCGGGCGACTCAAACTGATCGACGGGCGTGATCAGATTGATCTTATCCAGCTCACGGTTACACGCTAATGTTGATTAAAGCGATACATTCCACCCATAGATTCCCCCGGATCGCCATCGACCCGACCGCCTTGCGGATCAAGTGGTCGACGGCCGACGTTTGACTATTTGCCTCCTCTTTGTAGTTTGTTCATAAGCAGACTGGGCAGTTGAACCCGTTCTGCGTCCGACCCAACCGGTTATCGGTTATTCGACAGCCCCATTTATTGACATTGATGATTAGGAGGCATTCCAATGGCTACCGTATTTACTGGTCCCCGAACCAAGATGATGAATGTGCCCGGCCCTAAGGCGCTGGCCTGGATCAAGCGCGACCATATGAATCTCTCGCCGTCTTATTCACGCGCCTATCCCTTCGTGATGGATCACGGCGTCGGCAGCGAAGTCTGGGACGTGGACGGCAATCGCTACATCGATCTGAACGCCGGCATTGCCGTCACCTCGACCGGCCACGCACACCCCGCCGTAGTTAAAGCCGTCAAAGATCAGGCCGAAAAATTCCTGCACATGTCGGGCACCGATTTCTACTTCGCCAACATGATCCGATTGGCCGAGCGCCTCAACGACATTCGCCCCATGAAAGAAGAGTCTTTCACATTCTTCACCAACTCGGGTGCAGAAGCCGTCGAAGCCGCGATCAAACTCGCGCGCCACAAGACGGGGCGACAGCAATTTATCGGCTTCCTGGGCGGCTTCCACGGACGCACGATGGGCGCGTTATCCTTCACCTCCAGCAAATCGATCTATCGCAAAGACTTCGCGCCGACGATGCCGGGCGTGACGCATATTCCATATTGCAATCCGTATCGACCGATACTGGCGGCGCGTGAAGGACAAGACTACGGCGACGCAGTGCTGGATTACCTGGAAGATGTGATCTTCGCGCAAGTGGTTCCGCCGACCGAAGTCGCCGGCGTTTTGATTGAACCCATTCAAGGCGAAGGCGGCTATGTCGTGCCCACGCGGCGCTTCTTGCCGCGCTTGCGCGAGATCTGCAATAAGTACGGCATCGTCCTGATCGCCGACGAAGTTCAATCGGGCATGGGCCGCACCGGCAAATGGTGGGCAATCGAGCACTGGAATGTCGAGCCGGACATTGTCTGCTCGGCCAAAGGTATCGCTTCGGGTATGCCACTCGGCGCCATTATCGCGCGCAAGAGCGTGATGACGTGGAAACCCGGCCAGCAGGGCAGCACCTTCGGCGGCAATCCGCTGTCGTGCGCGGCCTCGCTGGCGACCATCGACGTGATCGAGCACGAACACCTGCTGTCCTACGCGACCGAGACCGGCGAATACACCCTCAACGCCTTGCGTGAGATGCAGCTGCGCCACCCGACGATCGGCGAAGTGCGCGGCAAAGGCTTCATGATCGGCGTCGAGTTTGTGCTGGACAAGAAGACCAAAACCATCGCGCATGATCATGCAGAATGCATCGTGTCGAAGTGCTTTGAAAACGGCCTGCTGACGCTGAGCTGCGGCAAGAGTTCGATCCGCATGTCGCCGGCGCTCAACATCCCGCGCCCGCTCGTCGATGAAGCGTTGTCGATCTTTGAAGAGGCAATTACCGAGGCTGAACAAGAACTGTAGCCCGGTTACACATCAGTCGTTGAAAACCGAGTCAACCACGGAGACCTCTTCCCAGACGGGAGAGGTCTTCTATCGTTTAGAGAAAGACCTCGCAGACCGGGTACCTCATTCTGGGCATCGACAACTTCCACAACCTGGGCCACTATATTATTCCGCTCAATTAGCACTGCCCGATCTTCTTAGCCCTGTCTGTTATATAGACGGGGCTGAGTAGCTAACACTTTGCAATCTGCTCATGAAAT
>JADGQE010000229.1 GCA_017882055.1 Thermoflexales bacterium | reverse complement strand
GCCGGGCTGGTCCCCGGACAGCCAGACGTTGATCTTTTCGCGCAGCGATCGAGCCAATGGTTCGACCACACTCTATCGCATCTCGGTGAAGGGTGGATCGCCGGAGAAAATTCTCGATATAGCCGGCAGCGGTCCGATCGCCGTGTGGTATGGTCCACGCTGGCTGGGCAATGGCAAGATCGTTTATACGATTAATCACCCGAAACAATCTGAGCCAACCAACGGTATATGGCTAGCTGATAGTAATGGGCAAAGTGCAAAGCAACTGCTGGCACCCGATCAGCAATTGGGCGCGCCGTTCTTGGCGGATGTATCGGCCACAGGCGATCGCGCCATGGTCTTCTACTCCGGCGCGTTTCAGTATGCGGCCCACACGAATGTGTCCTATTGGGCGCTGCTCGATTTAACCAGCGGTCAGACCGTTCCGCTTAAGCCGGCCGCCGAATTCCTCTACGTGGCGAATGCGACGTTCTCGCCGGACGGCTCGAAGATCATCTACATTTATCGAACCGCGGACAATCAGACGCAGGTGATGGTGCGCGACGTGCCAAGCGGGACCGACAACAGCCTGTTGACTCAGTCGACGCTATTGGGCACCACCACGGACTCGACCGTGCAGGGACTCGGCTGGGTCAACAACGATACGGTTTACGCGGCGGCTGCACCGGGCGCTGGAACGCTGCTGACGCTGGGTAACAAGTAAACCTTCCAAATATTACGCCCACGAAATGCGAATGGAGCAAGCGTATGCGAGACTTAACCGAACAATTGATTGAACTGGTTCGCCGTACGTCCACTGATCTGTCGCCCGATGTGCAGCAGACGTTGGAGCAAGCGCGTGCGCAGGAAGACGCGGGCTCGGCCGCGCAAAGCGCGCTCGGCACGATTCTCGAAAACGTCGAACTCTCGCGCCGCAATTCCACGCCGATCTGCCAGGATACCGGTACGCCGATTTTCTACGTTCAACATCCGGCCGGCTGGAGCACCCGTAAACTGCGTGAGCAAATCCGTGCGGCGATTGTCGAAGCCACCCAGAAATCGTATCTGCGTCCCAACGCCGTCGATGCGATCACCGACAAGAATAGCGGCAATAACCTCGGCGATAACGCTTTCCCGACGATCCATTTTGAAGAGATCGAAGGCGATGAATTGATCGTCGATGTGATGTTGAAGGGTGGCGGCTGCGAGAACGTCGGCGCGCAGTATTCGCTGCCCAACAGCCAACTCGGAGCGGGGCGTGATCTGGCGGGTGTGCGCAAAGTTGTGCTCGATGCGGTACAGAAGGCGCAGGGCCAGGGCTGTGCCCCCGGCATTCTTGGCGTGGCGATTGGCGGCGATCGCGGCTCGTCGTTTTATGCGTCGAAGGAAGTATTGTTCCGCAAGATGGACGAGAAGAGTCCTGATCCGCAGTTGGCGGCGCTTGAAGATCGCCTGACGGCAGAAGCCAATCAGCTAGGCATTGGTCCGATGGGCTTTGGCGGCAAGACCACCGTGCTCGCCACCAAGATGACGGGCTTGCATCGACTGCCGGCCAGTTTCTTCGTGTCGGTATCGTATATGTGCTGGGCGCATCGCCGCCGCCGCATGATCGTGCGCGGCGAAGAAGTGATCTACGAATAGCCTCACTCTCATCCCTGGCCCTTCTCCCTGAAGAGAGAAGGGAGACCCTCTCGCCTTTTTAGGGAGAGGGCAGGGTGAGGGTCGATTGGAGATAACGATGAAACAACTAACCATGCCTATCGGCGATGATGCCATCCGCGATCTGAAAGTCGGCGATCCGGTGCTGTTGTCCGGCGTGATGATCACCGCGCGCGATGCCGCTCACAAATGGATGATCGAAACCTTCGTCAAGAAAACGCGTGAGGCGCGGGGCGACGATCTCGACGTCTACGAGGCCATCCAGCCGCTGCTTAACGGCGGCGCGATTTATCACTGCGGACCGGTGGTAGCCGGGTTGGATTCGAAGCAATACAAGTTTGTCGCCGCCGGGCCGACCACCAGTATCCGCGAGGAGCCGTATCAGGGCGACGTGATGCGGCACTTCAAAGTCAAGGCCGTGATCGGCAAGGGCGGTATGGGCGCGAAAACGCTGGCGGCCTGTGGCGAAGTGCCCGGCGTTTACCTGCACGCGATTGGCGGCGCGGCCTCGTTGATCGCGCAGACCGTCAGCAAAGTCGTCGGCGTGTACAAATACGACTTCGGTGTGCCTGAAGCGATGTGGGTGATCGAAGTCAAGGATTTTCCGGCCGTGGTCACGATGGATTCGCACGGCGGCAGTCTGCACGCCGAGATCGAGGCGAGATCGAAGCGTGAACTCGATCGGTTATTGGCAGCGATGTTGTAATCCTTGCGAGGGCCGTCTTTTGCGAAGCACGCAAGGTTGTGCGCGGTTATCCTTGCGAAGGCTTCGTTTGCCTTCACACGGGTCATGTATCACACACAGGAATTTGCACATGGCGCATCTTACAGTTAAGGCAGGCTATCAGCAGTTATCCGATCGGCTGAATCGTTTTCCGCTGGGCGCGCCGCCGACCGAGTTGTTGTATCGCATTCTCGAAATGCTGTTCAGCGAACGCGAGGCCACGCTCGTCTCGCAGCTGCCGGTCAAGCCGTTCAATGCCAGAAAGGCTGCGCAGTTGTGGAAGTCCACTGAAGTCGAAGCGCATAAGGTGCTCGACGAGTTGGCGAGCCGCGCGATTTTGCTCGACATGGAAAAAGACGGCGATACGATCTACATCCTGCCGCCGCCGATGGCGGGCTTCTTCGAATTCTCGATGATGCGCATTCGCACGGACATCGATCAACATGTGTTGGGCGAGTTGTTTTACCAGTACATGAACGTCGAAGATGAATTCATCAAAGCCCTGTTTGCGAACGGCGAAACGCAGCTGGGCCGCGTGTTCGTCAATGAGCCCGCCCTGGCGCCTGACAACACTTTGCAAGTCCTCGATTACGAGCGCGCCAGCGAAGTGATCCAGACGTCGCCCCACATGGGCGTGGGCGTTTGCTACTGCCGCCACAAGATGGAGCATGTCGGCAAGAATTGCAAAGCGCCCATGAACATCTGCATGACTTTCGGCGGCACGGCGGATTCGTTGACGCGGCACGGCTACGCGCGGCGTGTGGATAAAGTCGAAGGCATGGATTTATTGCAGGAGGCATACGCGCATAATCTGGTACAATTCGGCGAGAACGTGCGCGAAGGCGTAAACTTCATCTGCAACTGCTGTGGCTGCTGCTGTGAAGCGTTGATCGCCGCGCGCAAATTTGGGATCATGAATCCCGTTCACACCACCAATTTCATTCCGCACATTCAAGTGGATGTGTGCAACGGCTGTGGCAAGTGCGCCACTATCTGCCCGGTCGAAGCGATGACGCTGGTTTCGGCCAACGATCCGCACAAGCTCAACAAACGCAAAGCCAAACTCGATGCAGAGATTTGCCTGGGCTGCGGTGTGTGCGTTCGGGTTTGCCCGATAAATGGATTGATGCTTGAACCTCGGCCCGAACGGGTGATCACGCCGGTCAATTCGACGCATCGCGTGGTCGTAATGGCGATCGAGCGGGGTGATCTGCAGGATCTGATCTTCGACAATAAGGCGTTGCTCAGCCATCGTGCGATGGCCGCTATCCTTGGTGTGATTCTCAAACTGCCGCCGATCAAACAGACGATGGCGAGCAAGCAAATGAAGTCACGTTACCTGGAAAGTTTGATTGCGCGGATAAACCTCTAAGAAAAGAGATCGGCGTATGTCGGAAATGTTCTCTAATCCACTGGATTACTATGCTCGACCTGGACTCATCACCGATCCCAGGGAGTTTGCGCCTCTGCTGGATGGCCTGCCGACTGATATCCTAGCGCTGGTCAAAGTCGTGCAAGGCTTGATGCTGCATATTTTCTGGGCCGAACGCTATGGGGTGCAACTCTCGGAAGCGCGCAAGCAGGAAGTTGAATTGCGTTGGCTGCCCAGGATGCTGAAGCGCCTCGTGGAGTTGGATGATCGCCCGTTGATCGAAGCGCGTCCGCTGGATAAGAAACTGGTGGGCAACTGCCGCGATCACTCGGTCTTGATGACGGCCATGCTGCAACATCAAGGCGTACCGGCCCGCGCGCGCTGCGGCTTCGGCGCGTATTTCTGGCCCAATCACTTTGAGGATCACTGGGTGTGTGAGTACTGGAAGGCCGACGAGCAGCGCTGGGTGATGGTCGATGCACAGCTGGATCGACTTCAGTGCGAAGTGTTGAAGCCCCCATTCGATCCCCTCGATGTGCCGCACGATCAATTCATCACGGGTGGCCAGGCGTGGCAGATGTGCCGATCCGGCCAGGCCGATCCCAGCTGCTTTGGCATCTTTGATATGCATGGTTTGCCGTTCGTGTTGGGCGATCTGATGCGCGACTTTCTGGCGCTCAACCAGATCGAGATCCTGCCGTGGGATAGCTGGGCTCCGATGGTCAATCTCGATCAGGAAATTCCCGCTGAATCTTTGCCGTTGCTCGATCGAATGGCCGCGTTGACGTTGGCCGACAATGCGGCGTTTGCTGAAGTGCGTGCGTTGTATGAAAACGATATTCGGCTGCGAGGGTCAGTTCAACCGTAGTGCAAGTAGTCCAGGCGTAGCTGTTAAGAGGGAGGCGAATTCGTGGATAATTTAGCTGCTCAAGTTCTGCGTGCAGGCGATCTCGTGAACTATCAAGCCGGTGCGGTCGTCAGCCGGACGATCGTCAATCAGAAGACGGGCACCGTGACGTTGTTTGCCTTCGACGCGGGTGAAGCGTTGAGTGAGCATACCGCGCCGTACGATGCACTGGCACAGGCCCTCGACGGCGAGGCGGAGATCACGATCGCTGGGCAGCCGTTTCATCTCAACGCGGGTGAAATGATCATCATGCCGGCCAATCAGCCGCACGCGGTGAAGGCCCTCAAGAATTTCAAGATGATGTTGACGATGATTCGATCGTGACAGGGATGAAGGATGAGGGATGAAGGATGAAGGATGAAGGATGAAGATAGCGATTAGTGGTAAAGGCGGAGTCGGCAAAACAACCCTGGCGGCGTTGTTGGCGCAGGCCTATGCCGATGCGGGCCGTAACGTGCTGGCCGCCGATGCGGATCCCTCGCCGTGTCTGGCGGGCGCACTCGGTTTCCCGGCAGAACTGCGGGCGAAGCTCAGTCCGATCTCGGAGATGGATGAACTCATCGAAGAACGTACCGGCGCGAAGCCCGGCACGCGCGGCGGCTTCTTCACGATCAATCCGCGCGTCGACGACATCCCCGATCGATTCAGCGTGCTGTATCGCGGGGTACACCTGCTCGAAATGGGCTCGGTCGATATCGGCGGGTCGGGCTGCATTTGCCCGGAAAGCGCCATGCTCAAGACGCTGTTCACGCACCTGCTTTTCCGCAAAGACGATGTGCTGATTCTGGATATGTATGCGGGTGTCGAACATCTTGGCCGCGCCACGGTCGATTTTGTCGATGCGATGATTATCGTGGTCGAGCCAACGCGACGCAGCCTGGGCACGGCCGCGCAGATCAAGGAACTGGCGCAGCACATCGGCCTCACTCGATTGTGGCTGGTGGGCAACAAAGTCCGCAACGAAGACGAGATCTCTTTCCTCAAAGCCGGGACGCCCGATATTCCGGTGCTGGGATTTCTTGAAGCGAATCTGCTGGTGCAGGAAGCCGATCGATTGGGCATTGCCGTCTATGATCACGTTCCGGCGCTGCGTCAATCGGCTGAGGTGATGGCCGAGGCTTTAGACCAGCAAATCGCAGCGCGGAACTGAACCGATCGGCAGCTCATGGCGCAACGGCTGGAAAAGTGGAAGCAGCAGGCTCGTCATCTCAAAGCGGAAGTCTACGCGCTTTACCTGGCTTATAAAGATCCGCGTGTTCCCTGGCATGCTCGAATCTTTGCCGCGTGTGTGGTCGGGTATGCATTCAGTCCGATCGATTTGATTCCCGATTTCATTCCGGTACTGGGGTATCTGGACGATCTGATTCTGGTTCCATTAGGAGCCGCGCTGGCGCTGAGAATGATTCCGGCGGAGGTGTTGGCCGAGTGCCGCGTTCGGGCGCAAGAAATGATGCAGCAAGGCAAGCCGGTCAATAAGGCAGCCGCAGTTGTCATCATCGTTATCTGGCTCGCATTGGCCGCCGGTGGGGTTGTCCTGGCCCTTCGACTTTTCAAATCTTAGTTGTCAGGGTTCACGACATCGTGAACAAAAAGGGGTCACGACATCGTGAACAGCATAGGGCGCACGCGCGGCTACACATTCTAGCGAAATGGGTTCATGCTGCTCTGCAAAGGAGTCAGCATGGACGAGAAACAGGAATGGCAGCAACGCAAAACGGCAATCCGTCTTTGGTTGAAGGGCAAGAGCTCGGCGCGCATCCTGGCAATTGTTTCGCACCGCCGCGCCTGGCTGTCCAAATGGAAGGAACGCTATCGTCAGCACGGCTGGAAGGGCTTGCGCAGTGAATCGCGCAAGCCCCGTCGCAGTGCACACGCCTATCTGCCCGCGGCCCGACGGTTGATCGAGCGGGCCTATCGGCGGGTGCAGAAACGGCGTTGGGGCTTGCGGGGCCTCAGCGCCATCCGCCGCGAATTGCGCGTGACTTATCGGCTGCGACCAACGCCTTCGGTCTCGACGATCCGGCGCGTGTTGCGCGCCGCCGGTGTGTTCAAGCGCCGTCGGCCA
>JADGQE010000228.1 GCA_017882055.1 Thermoflexales bacterium | reverse complement strand
CGGGTGCAGATCGTCGAAGAGCATGAGCACTTTGCGCGGGCGCGCGTATTGGAAGTGATCGAGCCTTCGCCCGATCGCGTGCTGCCGCGCTGCCCCTACTTTGGTTTTGAAGCGACTGCGTGCGGCGGTTGTCACTGGCAGCACATCGACTACGCCGCGCAGCTGCGCTTCAAAACCGATATCGTGCGTGAGCAGCTGCGGCGGATAGGCCGGATTGCGGCCGCGCCCGTGCGTGACATCATTCCTGCGCCGAACCCGTGGGCGTATCGCAATCAAGCGCGGTTCAGTCTCACGCCCGCTGGACGACCGGGCTTCCAGGCGGCGCGCAGCCATCGCGTCGTGCCGATCGACATGTGTCACATTGTCGAGCCATCGATTCGGGAGTGGCTGGCGGCGAATCAGCCGGTTGCTAAACCACGGCCCAATCAAGTGAGTGTGCGTTCCTCGAGCTTCCAGCCACCCGCCTACAGCCTCCGCCTCAAAGACGCGACGTTTCAGGTCTCAGCCGGGAGTTTCTTTCAAGTCAACACGGCGTTGATCGAGCCGTTGATCGATCAGGTGCTGGATAAACTGGATGTGCGTGAGGGGCAGTCGGTGCTGGATGCCTACTGCGGCGTGGGTCTCTTCAGCCGTTTCATCGCGCCGAAGGCCAATCGGGTGATCGGGATCGAATCAAGCCGGAGCGCCATCGAAGATGCGCGCGTGAATCTGGCGCAGTTTGATCACGTCGATTTGCGGGTTGGCCTGGTCGAGGATGTGTTGCCGGAACTAACCACGCCGATCGATGCGGCCGTGGTCGATCCGCCGCGCGCGGGCTGCGGGCCGCAGGTCATTCAGGCGTTGATCGAGCGATCGGTCAAGCGTTTGGTCTATGTGAGCTGCGATCCGGCGACGCTGGCCCGGGATGCCCGCCAGCTGATCGACAGCGGCTATCAGTTGGTTGAAGTTCAACCCGTGGACATGTTCCCGCAGACTTATCACCTTGAAACGGTCACGTTGTTTCTTAGGGCAAATCAGGCTATACTGTGAGTGTTCGGAGGCGCCGGATGCGTCACTCGTTTGCCAGAAGATATGCCCTCATTGCTATTCTCCTCGCGATAGTTTTCTTTCTCGTTCACGCCATGCTGGACGCGTTAGATCGCGGCGTTGTACTCGATTTATCTTCGTTAGACTTTGGTCGGGAAGAACTGTTCCTCGCGACTACGCCGATCGCGCTGGGCCTGTTAGGCTATATCGTTGGACGCCAGCGCGATCGACTTGCGACGCAGCAACGCTATGTTGATGTGCTGAACCAGATCATGATCAACCTCACGCGCTCGCTCAATCTGGATCAGGCTTTGGTTCGCTCGTTGGAATTGAGCAGCGAAGCACTGGAACTGGATGGCGGCAGTCTGTATCTATTTGAACGCGATCATCTGATCTTGCGCGCGAGCACTTCGGGCGTGCCGGCGATTCTATCGGAAGTCGTGCAACAGATTCAAGTGGAGCAATGGCTGCCGCTGTTGCTGCCGCGCACCTCCGGCCAGCAGTTGAGCACGATCGATCTCGAAAAGGACATGCGGGAATTGGTCGCGGTACGGCAGGCCGGTTATCGCTGGTTGACGAGTGTGCTGATTTTGTCGGAGATGCGGCCCGTTGGCTTGATGATGATCATTTTGCGGCAGGATCAGCATTTGCTGCCGGAGCAGAAGACTTTCCTGGCCGCCGTCGCCAACCAGATCGGCGCAGCGCTGGATAACGCGCGTTCTTTCGCCGAAATTCGGCGCCGCGCGCGCGATCTGGAAGCAATCGGCGAGGTCAATCGCAAGCTGCTGGCCAATGTGGATCTGGATGCGATGCTGACCATGATCGTCAATGCGGCGCAGGTCCGCTTTGGTTTGCCTTACGTGGCCGTGTTATGGGTCGATGAAGCCGCCGGCGACTTCGTCGTCCGCTCCACGGCCGGCCCGCTGGCAGTTTCTAATCAAATTGGGCATCATCAGAAACTGACTGAAGGTTTGTCGGCGCAGGTATATAAAACCGGCGAACTCCATTTGGCGCGCGATGTGCGAACTGAGCCAGCTTACATTCCGGCGACCCAGGGCCGCGTGATGTCGTCACTGCTGACGCCGATGCGGATCGGACAAAGAGTCATTGGCATTATGGCGTTTGAAAGCCTGGCGCTCGACGGTTTCAGCGATGAAGATGTCGCGGCGTTGAAGACGTTGACCGACCAGGTCACGATCGCGGCCGAGAATGCCCGCCTGTATACCATTGCCGAACGCGAGCGGCGGCGCATCGCGGCGATTCTGCACAACACCGCCGATGCCGTCATCTTGATCGATCCGGTGGGCGTCGTGCAATTGATCAATCCGGCCGCCGAGCGCATCTTCGGCGTGCAGGCTGACGCGGCGATCGGACAACCGATGGATCAGATCATCAATTTGCCGCCTGTGCTGGAAGCCTATCACGACGCGCTGAAATATCCCTCTGAGGAAGCGCGGCCCACGTTTGAAGTGACCCTGAGTGGCTCCACTTATTATCGCGTCAGCCTCACCTCGGTCAGAGACGAGGCCGGTGTCTTGTTGGGGCAAGTGGTGGGTATGCAGGACATCTCCGATTTGAAACAGCTGGATCAACTCAAAACTCAGATGGTTCAAATGGCCTCGCATGATTTGCGCAACCCGCTCGGCGTCGCTGCGGGTTACCTCGATTTGTTGGAAGAGAATCTTTTGCCGCTGACACTCATGCGTGAGAAACTGCTGGGCGGCTTGCGGCATGCGCTGGAGCGCATATTCAACCTCGTGACGGATCTGTTGAGCGTGGAACAGGTCGAATCTGGAGCCGATCGCGTGCGGGTTGATATCCAATCGGACACGCTGCTCGAGCAGATTACGACGGACTTTTACGAGCAGGCGACGGCCAAAGGCCAGACGCTCGAGCTTGAGATTGGGCCCGGATTACCCGTGATCGCCGGTGATCCGGTGCGGCTGAAGCAGGCGTTCAGCAACCTCGTCGGCAACGCCATCAAATACACGCCGGACGAGGGTCACATTTGGGTGCGGCTGAATTGCAACGGCCGGCATCTCATCTGCGAAGTACAGGATAACGGCTATGGGATCCCGAGGGAATCGCAGCCGAATTTGTTCAAGCGTTTCTACCGGGCCAAAGCTCCGGGCACGGAACATATCGAAGGTACCGGCCTGGGCTTGAGCCTGGTCAAGGCCGTCATCGAGCAGCACGGCGGCCATATCTCCGTGGATAGCGACCTGGATCGCGGCAGTACCTTCCGCGTTGAACTGCCGCTCAAGAATTAGGCCAGGAAACAAGTAGACAAGGTGACAGGCCGGATGTTTTTCAATTCAATCTCCAAAATCCAAAATCCAAAATCCAAAATCTCAAATGGCTAAGACTCGTACTCAATTTGTGTGCCAGCAGTGCGGATCGGTGCAGCTCAAATGGATGGGCCGCTGCCCCGATTGCAATGAGTGGAACACGTTTGTCGAAGTGATTGAACCGCAAGCCAGCAAAAAAGATCGCACGGCCTTCGGTGGGCCGCGAGCCGTGCCGACGCGCTTAAGCGATGTCAAAACCGATCGACTGGATCGCATCCCGATGGCGATGCAGGAATTCAGCCGCGTGTTGGGCGGGGGCATCGTACCGGGCTGCCTGGTGCTGGTCAGCGGCGATCCGGGCATCGGCAAATCGACGCTGCTGATGCAGGTCGCCACGCAGATCGCCGACACGCACGGGCCGGTGCTCTACGTGTCGGGCGAAGAGAGCGCGCAGCAGATCAAGATGCGGGCCGAACGGCTGGGCACGGGCGGCGATCAACTTTACTTGCTGACCGAAACGGATCTCGACGAAGTGTTGATCCACATCGAGAATCTCAAACCCCGTTTGGCCATCATCGATTCAATCCAGACCATGCAGGTCGATGATCTGACCTCGGCGGCCGGATCGATTTCGCAAGTGCGCGAATGCGCGGCGCGGCTGCAAAGTTTAGCCAAGTCGACGGGTGCGAGCATCTTCCTGGTCGGCCACGTCACCAAGTCAGGCTCGATCGCCGGGCCGAAGGTGCTGGAGCACATCGTCGATACGGTGTTGTATCTCGAAGGCGATCGTTTCCATTCGTATCGCTTGCTGCGCTCGACGAAGAATCGTTTTGGCGCGACCGACGAAGTCGGCGTGTTTGAGATGCGCGGCAACGGCATGGTCGAAGTGGCGAATCCCAGCGAGGCGTTCCTGGCCGAGCGCCTGCCCACCGCCTCAGGCTCGTCGATTGCAGTCACGATGGAAGGTACGCGTCCGCTGCTGGTGGAAGTGCAAGCGTTGTGCAGCACCAGCGCGTTTGGCTTGCCGCGCCGCACGGCCAACGGCCTTGACATCAATCGGCTGCTGTTGATCTCAGCGGTGTTGAGCAAGCGCGTCGGTTTGAAGTTGGGCGATCAGGATATTTTTGCGAATGTGATCGGCGGACTGCATATCGGCGAACCGGCGGCGGATTTAGCCACGGCTTGTTCGATCGCTTCGTCGATGCGCGATCTGCCGGTGGCCGCCGATCTGGTGATGATCGGCGAAGTGGGCTTGAGCGGTGAACTGCGGACGGTGGGTCAGCTGCCGGCGCGTTTGAACGAAGCCGCGAAGTTGGGCTTCAGGCGCGCGTTGGTTCCCAGGACGTATCGGCTGCAAGACGCGCCTTCAGACAAGATCGAAATCGTGATGGCGCGGAGTGTGGGTGAAGCGTTGGCGATTGCGCTGATGAAAAGTAGTTGAGGAGTGCGGTAGTTTAGTAGTACGATAGTTGTGTAGTGAGCTAGTTGGCAAAAGAGGAACTGGTCAATTGGAGACGAATACCCAATCGACCAGTTCTTTTGTGTATCAACTACCGCACTACTACACTATCTCACTAAATTTACTTCGCCGCTTCCAGTCCGATGTGCAGCGAGCCGCGCATGAGGCCGTTGGCCGGTAGCTCGCTGCCGATGGTGATCCACTTGATCGGGCGCAGATAATTGAGGACGCCGCTTACAGAAGCATCGGCGCGCGTTCCAATCCAATCCCACAGCGGCTTCAGCGTGATGTAGCCGGTCTGCAATCGATTCGACGGCAGATCGCTTATGGCCGCTTTGAAGGCGGTGTCGGCGGACAATGGCGCCGCGTTGGCTTTGCCGATCGCGTCGAGCGTGTCCGGGTTCGAGCCGATCACCAATCGGTTGTTGACCACACCATAAGCCAGCACGATATTGCCCTGCTTATCGAGCAAGGCAGTATACGGCGCGCGGTTCATCGGCTGCATTTGCAGGCCGCTCTGACCGCTCAGCGAGATGAGCGCCGTCACGATCTTATCGAGGCTGGCGGAGGCGTGAGTGGCATCGCTGGCGTCGAGCATGGCTGCGACTTCAAACGGCAGCTGATGGTCTACATTGGTTTTGGGCAGCACTGTAAGAGCGTATTCGCCGTTGAATAGATCGAATAGATCGGCTTTGAGATCAACCCCGGCAAGTTTCTGGAACTGCGCGATCTTATCGGTCACAGCCTGGCTGTTGAAGTTGGGCAGGCTGCTAAACATGGCGGACAACATATTGGGATCGAGCAACAGCTTGAAGCTGCTGGCCGGATTGTTGCCGTTGAAGGCCAGCATAGCCGCCGCCGGGATCGAATCGAAAACTTTGTTGGCTGGCACAGCCTGGTTGGCTGCATAGATGGCGCGCCAGGCTTCGGGCAGCCTGGCCTGATCGAATTGCAAGACCGCATCGAAGCGCAGGCCGTTCGGTTCATACGTCAGTGTGCCGCCCACGCCGCCGAAAGCTTGCATCATGCCGCGCAGCTGGCTCATCTGCGCTTCTTGTTTGCGCTGCGCTTCTGCTTGCTGTTTCTTGAACTCGTCGGCCTTCTGCGGGTCGAGGTTGCTGTAGATGTTGCCATAGATGCTCGACATGGATTTGCCCATCTGAAGCAGCGTATCCATGTAGCGGTTGTAATCCATGTACACCGCGCCGACGTTCGGGCCGGGCAGCGCCGCCATCGTCGCCTTGAAGTTATCGCTGCTGGTCAGGTTCTTGCCGTCGAGCGCGGCATCGATCGCTTTCTTCAGGTTATCCGGCCCGATGGTTACGACGACCAGATCGTTGACCGTGGCCCAGGCTGGCAGGCTGCTCATCACGTCTGTGCCGCCTAGATAAGCAAATGGAATCCCACGGTAAGTGTCATTCTGAATCTTCATCGACGTGCTCTTACCTATGATTCGCCTGGCAAGCGCCGCCAGGAACGCATCGGACTTAGCGTGGTCGCGGGTCTGTGCGGCGACGAGGAAGAACGGCGCTCGATAAGCTGGCAGCGTCCTGGTGTCGGTGACGGGCGCCGATTGATCCGTGCCGCCCAGATCGACGATGCCGACACCCACACGCTCGCCCAGCCACGGCACGATGTCTTCATCCCAATTGAACCCGGCTGAGGCCACGGCCAGCACCAGGCCGCTTTGGATCTGATTGGCTTCTTTGGAGCCTTTCCACGCATCGGCCACAACGTTGAAGTTGGGCTGTTTGTCGGGGTGTGTCGTCATCGAGAAGAACATCAGCGTGTTAGCCGGCATCACGTTGGCCGTGGGATCGCCGGTCGGTGAAGCGGCGCGATTGATCAGCACGAAGGCGGCCACGCCGGCCACCGCTACTACGCCAAGGATGAGGACGATCTTGGCGAACAGACTAACCGGACTGGGTTTAGGTA
>JADGQE010000227.1 GCA_017882055.1 Thermoflexales bacterium | reverse complement strand
ATGCGAGATCAGGTTGGGGGCCATTTGCAGCGCGTCGCCCAGTTCGCAGTTGCACTGCACGCCTTCCATCAACAGGTGCAGGATCAGCAGGCGCTTCGGCTCAGCCAGGACCTTGAGCCGGTCGGCCAACGTTTGCAGGTTAGTGGGAGGATGTGCAATGCCTTTCATCGTAGCGACCTTCTAAAAGTAATTCAATCTACGTTGAAGTATATCAGGGAAAGAACAGCGCGTCAAGGACAGATGTCACGCCATCGGTATGGCATTGGGTCAGCGTGAACGAAATGCACTGCACCCACCACGCCGCTCGGCATAATGTACGACATAGTCGCATTCGAGATGAATATGGATGTTGTGGTTGAAGCCCGGCCAACTGGCACGTTGGGGTTTACACCGACGCAGGCCGGAACATGCACGTTCTTTTGCAATGTTGCCAGATAGAAAGAATCGGGGAGGATGCCAGCCGTCAGGTCTAAGACGAAGAGCATCAACACGATACGGAGTTTGATGGATTGACCTCTAACCTTAACGAATGAACGGGCCTCTTGATTAACGGAATGAGAATCAGGCAACCGGCATAGAACGGCGCGACAAAACCCGCCATTTGGCGGGTGCCAGACAACACCTGATCGGGTATGATGATTAACGCCAAGTTCGTCAATTCAATTCAGGAGAGAGACTTGTTGCGCTTAACACGGACACGAAGTACATCGCTTATAGCCGCCGTCATTTTGGCCGCTTGCGGTGAATCGGCGTCGAATGTAACACCAGCTGGATCGCATTGAAGGTCGGTGGGATGTGCCGATCGTAACCGCTTTCGACCAGAAGGCAGCGGTAGGCTTTAAGATGGAGATAAAGTAAGCCATGATCAATCACACTTTAGCCGTTAGTCCGACCAAACGATCCGGACGATTTCTGTGGTGGCTATCGAAACACTGGCTGTTGGCATTTAACGTGGTATGGGGCGTATTTGTCGTCACGCCGTGGCTGGCACCGGTCTTTATGAAGATTGGCGCAACGGGCATCGGTAATGGCATCTACGCAGTTTATCAGTTTGTCTGCCATCAGCTACCCGAGCGATCGTTCTTCCTGTTCGGTACACAACCGATGTATTCGCTGCAACAGGTTGGTGCGGTCTGGCCGGGAAACAGTCCTGATATCCTACGGCAGTTTGCCGGTAATGCCGATTTCGGCTGGAAGGTGGCCTACTCCGATCGCATGGTCGCGATGTACACCGCTTTCTGGTTTGCCGCTCTGGGCTTTGGCCTGATCCGGCGGCGGGTGCCGGCGCTGCCGATCTGGGCGTATGTGCTGTTGATACTTCCGATGGCGCTGGATGGCGGCACACACTTCGTCAGCGATGTGATGGCCGGGCAAAACTTCGGCGCCGGCTTCCGGGACACCAATGTCTGGTTAGCTCAATTAACCAATCATGTTTTTCCCGCCTCGTTTTATGCGGGCGATGCACTTGGCTCATTCAACTCGTGGATGCGATTGTTGACCGGGGCGCTGTTTGGCGCTGCTTCGGTCTGGCTGGCATTCCCTTATGCCGAAGCGGCCTTCAACGAGGCGCGCGAAGCAGTGGACGCTAAGTTCAAACGGCTGAGTTGGCGCGAAGATCAAATGGCGCCGGTCTTGGATAAGAAAAGCCGATGAGCGCATCCACACGAAGCGACTCAGCAGATAACGCTTCGAAGCCTTACAAGCAACTTTGGACAAGGTATTGAGCGTGAATTGTTGGCACTTTGCACGATAGACGGAGATCTGACTATGCCTGATCACAGAATCGCAGGAGAGCTGTCGATTAAGGAACTCGAAGTGGCTATCGCAATCCGAAAACGCGAGAGGCGCGTCGCGACTCGACTGAATGGGTCAAATCGACCGCGTAAATCGCCGGCGAGAACCTGGCGCGATCGATGCTTGTTACTGATCGAAGTTGCTGCCTTGTTCGGATTGGTGTTGGTCGTGATCAATTCTGAACAGTCACGGGCTGCGACCAATCAAGCTGTGACTGATGCGCAGGTCGCTCCAGCAATGTTACCGGTTCCGTTGATTGGCGCAGTCGTTTTGCCGGATGGTCACAAGCCACCGACCGCGCCCGGCGGAGCCGCGCCCAACTTCGATGAAGTTCCGTCGCACTTGCGGGCCTATGTCCAGTCGATTACGCCCGTACCGATTTCGACACCAGCGCAGGCGCAAGCCACCCGCATTCAAATCCCTGCCCTCAACATCGATGCCATGGTCCTACACGGCACGGATTGGGAACAATTGAAGCTGGGCGTCGGTCACAACGTCAACTCGGCCAATCCGGGCGAGCGCGGCAATCTGGTATTGGCAGCACACAACGATGTGTACGGCGAACTCTTCCGTTATCTCGATCGGCTCAAGCCCGGTGACGAAGTGGTCGTGTACGCCAACCAGCAACGCTACCGTTACATGATCACCGGCAGCCGCATCGTCGAGCCGACGCAAGTCGAAGTCATGGCGCCGACCAGTACGCCGACCGTAACTTTGATCTCGTGCTATCCGTACCTGGTGGATACCAAGCGCATTGCTGTCTTTGCAGAACTCCAATCTTAACGCCGATCAATAGGAGAAGCACATGGCTGAATCCGATTCAACCTATCCATGCAAATTCAATTCGGCCGTGACGATGAGGAAAAAACCTTCACTCAAGGAGAGGGCAAGATGATCAGGCGAAGTAGTCGAATGATTATCAGTCTAGTGGTTGCCGTGTTGCTTGCGGCACCCCAGTTGGCGATGGCGGCCGATTTGTCACAGGCTAATTCAGTTGTTCATACGGTGCAGCCGGGCGAGAACCTATATCGCATCAGTTTGCAGCACGGCGTCAGTGTTGATGCAATCGTTCAAGCGAATGATCTATCGAGCGTGGATATCGTCTATGTCGGCCAACGATTGATCATTCCTCAGGTGTCAGACGCATCCGGTAACTCAACGGTCGCTCCAACTGTGACACCCACTGAGGGAACGATCCACATCGTGCAGGCCGGCGAGAATTTATTCCGCATCGCGCTGCGTCACGGGTTGACGGCGGCGCAAGTGCAGACCGCCAATCAACTACCGACCAGCCTCGTGTATGTCGGTCAAAAGTTGAACATTCCATCGGGCGTGCCGGCCGCAGCCTCAGCTGAAGCCGCGCCCAGTCCAACCGGGGAGGCCAGGGAGATCGTCGTCGTTCTGTCTGTGCAGCGCGTTTACGTCTATGAAAATGGATCGCTCGTCCGCACGATGACCGTGTCGACTGGCGTGGCGGCTACACCAACAGTTCAAGGCTCGTTTAGGATTTACCTGCGTTACCTGAAACAGGATATGGCCGGGCCGGATTATTACCTGCCGAATGTGCCCTACGTCCAGTATTTCTATCAAGGCTACGGTCTGCACGGCACGTATTGGCACAACAACTTCGGCCGGCCGATGAGTCGCGGCTGTGTGAATCTCACGATCGCCGATTCCGAGTGGTTGTACAACTGGGCCTCGATTGGCACATTGGTACGCGTGATTCCATAAGGGGTAGGTGAAAACTAAGGCGGGTCACTGAGTGCTCGCTTAGTAGATATCAAGGAGCAAATCCGTTATGCTGAATTTGAGTCGACGTGATTTCTTGAAAGTGGCCAGTGTATCTCTAGCCACGTTCTGGCTAAAACCTTTTCCGCCGGATGACAACCCGACATCGGGCAAGCCCATCGGATTAGGGCGCGTCACCGAACCTTCGATTTGGGCATATGCCGATCCAAAGCCGGGCGCAACCAAAGAGACGCCATTGAAACGCGATACGGTGGTCGAGATTTACGATGCGATCAGCACAGAAGGCCTGATGCGCCATAACCCGATCTGGAATCTGACACGTTTCGGCTGGGCATACTCGTCGTGGGTGCAGCCGGTGGAGCGCCAGCTGAATCTGGCGGTGGGCGATGTGCCGGCGAGCGGTTTCTGGGCGCAGGTGAGCATACCTTACGCGGAGATGCGCTCAAGGCCCAGCGACAAAGCGGCGCTGCTTTATCGACTGTATTACAGCAGCGTGCATTTGGTCATCACACGGATCGAAGATGAGTCAGAGCAGGCATGGTATCAGCTGCGTGACGATCAATATCCGAATGCGCCGCAGTACGTGCGCGCCGAGGGTCTGCGCCCGATTCCACCGGAAGAGATGACACCGCTTTCAGTGGATGTCGAGGATAAGCGGATTGAAGTCGACACGCAGCAGCAGATGGTATATGCTTATGAGAACGGCACACTGGTCTTCTCGACACGCTGCTCGTCCGGCGCGCGCTTCAACGTGGAGGGGCTGGGGCTAGTCGATTTCACGACGCCGAAAGGCGAATTCACGGTGATTCGCAAGCGCCCGCGCCGTCACATGGTCGGTTTTCAGGAGCGGTCGGATGGATATGATTTGCCGGGCGTGCCGTTTCCGACTTACTTGACGCCCAGCGGCGTAGCGATCCACGGTGCGTACTGGCACAATGATTTTGGTCGCCAGCGCAGCCACGGTTGTGTCAATGTCCCGCCGGATGCGGCGCAATGGGTGTATCGTTGGACGCGGCCCGTGACTGCTTACGAGGACGCGCTGGTGGAAGTGACTGAAGGCGGAACGCCGATTGTGGTGACGTGACATCAAGTGGATAATAGATTGTTAATTGTCTGATAGGAGGTTTGAATGGTAATCCGAAGACTATGGTTTGTAGCGCTAATGTTGATTGCCTTGCTGTCGGCCTGCGGTGGTCAGGCACCGACACCGACTGCGGTTTCTACAACGGGCATAAAGGTGGCAATAGAGAGCGGCACATATTCCAACCTCACACCTGCGCAGTTGGCTGAAATGTTGAAGCACAAAGACTTCTTCTTCGTCAACGTACACATTCCTTATGAAGGTGAGATCAATCCAACCGACGCACAGATTCCCTACGATCAAACCGCTCAACAGCTGAGTAAATACCCCGCCGATAAGAACGCGAAGATCGTGCTGTATTGCCGGAGCGGGCACATGTCGTCGATCGCGGCCGGAGAGCTCGTCAAAGCGGGTTATATCAACGTATGGAATCTCGACGGCGGCATGATCGCGTGGGAAACAGCCGGTCTGCCGCTCAAGGGAAAATAGCGATTGAATGTGCAGTCCGATCCACCCTCAACGCGCTTGTTGATCTATGCCCTCGCCACGTTGCAGCGTGAAGCATGGCGCGCGCTGCTGTCCAATCAACCCGGCATCACCATCGGTGGTGTGCTAACTGATCCTGAACATCTCGCGGCGCTGCTTCAGCCCGATCTGCCGACCACGTTGCTGATCGATTTACCAAAGGCTCAGCCCGATCTGATCCGGTCACTCAAAGACATCGGTCCTAATCTGGGCTTGCTGATCTTCGTTCAATCCTACGACCTATCCGAGATCATTCCACTACTCACAGCGGGGGCTGCCGGCTGTATCTCGCGGGATGAATCGGTTGGTGATCTGGCACGTGCCATCATTGCCGCCGGGCGCGGTGAGATCGTCTTGCCGCCAGCCATGGCGATGCGAGCGTTGACGGCTCTCGCGCGCGGCGAACCGATCGGACCGGCACGCTCCGCGCCGATCGAGCCACTGACCGAGCGAGAAGTGGAAGTGCTGCGTTTGCTGGCGCAGGGCCTGACCAACAAAGACATCGCCCAAACGTTGATCCTCAGCGTGCGAACGATCGACGCCCATCTTCGCAGTATCTTTGCCAAACTCAATGTACGCTCGCGCACCGAAGCCGCTCTGTGGGCCGCCCGGAACGGTTACGGGCCGGAAAAATAGGCAATTTTGCCGATGCCACTCAGGCCATCTGGCCGTAGTATTTGACCTCACAACCGCCTACAATGACAGTATACTGGGAGTAACATCATGGTTCGCACTCGGGTCGCCGTGCTGGGTACACTGGCCGAATTTCACCGTGAACCCATTCCATATGATCTAGGGGCGCTCGTTCGACTGGTCAACGAGCTGCGACCTGATCTATTGTGCCTGGACATGACACGTGATCAATGGCAGCAGCGTAAGTTTGATGAACTGCCGCCGGAATATCGAGAAGCATTGTTGCCTCTGGCACACCAGACCGACATCGTGGTCGTGCCGATCGCAGGTGATCGGCCACTTGAAGAACCAACGGCGACTGGCTGGCGCGGAAAGATGATCGCCATGCTAAGACGCTGGCTAGCCAACCTGCAACGTACTGCACCTGGCCCGGCCGCGATCAACGAAGGCTGGCGTCATCACGTGGCCGATGGACTGTATAGCTTGAGCGCCTGGCTAACCGGCGGCGATGCGCGTCACGCCTGGCAAGCACACACGGCCCATCTCACTCAGCAGGTTCTAGAAATTGCCCGGCGCGATCCAGGGTGTCGAGTGCTCGTTGTCGTCAACGTGCGGCATTGCCATCACATTCGACCGGCGTTGAGGAAGTATCCCGAAATCGATGTTGTCCCCTACTCACAATTGTGACTGTTGCTGGACGTGTTGTTTACTGATTCGGATGTTTGCAAAGTCACAGGCGTTTTCTGCCCGAACGTTCCTCCACCAAATCGCAACAGACCAGTTGACACCCTCGGCCATCAAAATAGGTGATTTCACCTAACCTCAATTACGCCAGTTAGCGCTTACTGGCTCTGCCCTACCATGCTATTCTGCAAGAAATGATGCAACGCTCTTTGGTTGCATCAAAGCGGAGTGCAGGAGAATACTATGGACATTTCGATCATGTT
>JADGQE010000013.1 GCA_017882055.1 Thermoflexales bacterium | reverse complement strand
CCATACCCGCCGCAATGCGGCGGCGCCTGGCGGGCCACCAACGCATGGCGTTGGGTATGGCCTGGGCCGCCAGGCGTTGTGCCTTGGTGGTGAGAATTCCCGCGTCAACTGAACACATACCAAAAAGATAGGAGCCGCCGGGTATTTGTCCCACTGATCAATTCGGTGGACAATTGACCGTACTTCATTTATAATCCCGCGAAATCGACGACCCTATCTTGATGCCAGTGAGGTCTCAAGCATGACACTCATCCAATTCGTTCGCAATCACAATGATTTGAGCACCGATCGCGGCTTTCAATTCGAGTTTTTCTGCGATCGCTGCGGCAGCGGCTACCAGAGCACATTCAAAGGCTCGGCCAGCGGCGCAATAACCGATGCGCTCGACGTCGCCAGCGGGCTGCTGGGCGGACTGTTCGGCAGCGCGGCGAGCGCCAGCCAGAAGATTCATTCGGCGGCGTGGGAAAAGCAGCACGATCAGGAATTTCAAAAGGCCGTTGAAGAAGTGAAGCCGTTTTTCAAGCACTGCAAGCGGTGCGCCAAGTGGGTGGATGAAGGTTGTTGGAACAAAGAGCGCGGCCTGTGCCTCGAGTGCGCGCCCGATCTGGAAGCCGAGTATTCCGCAGCGCAGACTGAGGCGGCGGTGCAGCAAGCGCACCAGGTTGCACAGGAAGCCACCTACGTCACGAAGGAAAAATTCGACAAGACCGTCGTCGGCGCGTGTCCCAACTGCGGGGCGAGCATCACGCCCGGCGCCAAATTCTGCCCGGAGTGCGGTCAGGCGATCAAGCGCGAACGGTTCTGCGCGCAGTGCGGCAGCAAAATGAATGCCGACGTCAAGTTCTGCCCGGAATGCGGCGCGAAGACGTGAGCGAATCAGCCGCCAATCTCCACAACACACGCTGCAACCTAATGTGCAACTCCTTTTCGTTGTGTCATTCTGAGCGCTTTTTGCGAAGAATCCCTACCACGACCAGCACTCGATGCTGATAAACACAGAGATTCTTCGCTCCGCTCAGAATGACATGAATTGAGCTACTGGAAAGAGTTGCACATTGTATGTGCTGCACTATTCCATCTCCGCGTACATTTAGGAGCAACGAATCGCAGACGGCTGTCTTGCGAAAGGCACGTGCGCCGCGCCTCCGGATGTCTGGTTGTATGTCAGCGCGATCGGTGGGACAATAGCTGCCTGGATCGTGATGAAGATCATGGTACGCGAACGGGCACGCGTGACAGCCGGTTAACAGACTGCGTAGTCGGTTACACGCCTCAACTTCCTCACGCTTCACTCTCTTCTTGTTCACTCGTCAGGGATTATGCCTTCTGCTCATCGCAATCTCTCCATCCTGCGCCTGTATTACATGCTCATGGGCGGCGGCGGCGGATTTCTACTGCCGTTCATCACGCTGTTCTATCAACAACAGGGATTAAGCGGTACTGAAATTGGTCTGCTGTCGACGTGCGCAGGGCTGGTCGCCTTGCTGGCTGCGCCGTTGTGGGGACGGCTGAGCGATGCCGCCGCCCGACCCCGCCGCTGGCTGCAATTAGAATTACTCGCCTCAGGCATGTGTATGTTGCTGCTGAGCAGGCAGACGGCTTTCGTCTGGATGATGTTGCTCGTGACGCTGGAGGCGTTGATGAATGCGGGCAGTTCACCGGCCAGCGATGCACTGGCGCTGACGCTGTTGAGCAAAGCCCGTTCGGGTTTTGGCAGCGTACGCGTGTTTGCTTCGCTCGGGTGGGCGGTCACGGCTTTAGTCAGCGGCTGGTTGATCGGACGCGTCGGCTTGATCGTCGCGTTTGTCGGGTATGCCGTGGGTTATTGGACGAATGCGGGTATTCTGGGTCGGGTGCGCTTGCCAAAGAAAGAGCCGCACCTGCCCCACGAGCGGCGTAGACTCGGCGTGCGCCAAGCCCTGCGAGTCGTGCGGCACGATCGCCGCCTGGCCGGGCTGGGCCTGGCGTTAATCATATTCGGTTTCATGATGTATGGCCTGCGCACCTTTGAAGCGCTGTATCTCAAACAGTTGGGCGCCGCCGATGTGATTGTGGGCTTGATGAGCACCATCGGCGCGACGATCGAACTGCCGGGCATGCTGTGGGCCGATCGTCTGGTGCGACGTCACACCGCTGCGCGCGTGCTGCGCTTCTCGTTCCTGTTGGAAGCCGCGCGCTTGAGTGTAGTGTTGCTCTTTCCCTCGGTGCCGACGCTGCTGCTCATGCGGGCGGTGGGCGGCATCTCGTTTAGTTGGTACGTCGTGTCCGTACTGGGTTTCATCAGTAACAGCGTGCCCGACCGCCAGGTGACGACGATGCTGGCGTTGTTCAATGTAACGCTGCCGGCTTTTATTCGCATCGTGGCCGCGCCGGCCAGCGGCTTTATCTTCGATCGAGTCGGGGCGTACTGGCTGTATGCGTTGGGCGCGATCGGTTCATGTGTGGCGTGGGTGGTGATGAAGACGCTGGTCCGTGACAGCGTGAAAAGTTCCGCCGGGCTGCTGCCCGGTGAAGAGTGACATTCGCTTCACGGGTTCCAGTCGGCGAGGATCGTGATCGAGCAAATTAGATCGTTTTGCGTTGAACAGCGCCTACTCGGCAGCCCCCCGCTTCTTTTTCAGCCGCGTAGCGATCAATTGGAAGAAGCCTTGAATCGGCTTGCGGTTCATCATCAGCAGCAAGGCGTGCATCAACTCAAAGGAAAGCTGCCCATTACTGAATAAGACCAGGTTCCGCAGGGGTAAGTCTTCTATCATCCTGTCTGCCATCTTGTTGACGGTTTCATCTTCTCCAGCGCCGAGCGTCTGGCGGATGCTGTCCCGCACCCTGCCGTAAAGTTGTCTGCCGATGAAGGTTCTCCGCACCTCGCTCACCGTGGAGTTGATGGTAAACGCTTCATCAGGCAGGCGCCGATTGTTCGGAAGTTCATAGTCATACAGCGCCCTGAAAGCACTCTCATCGATCTCCAGTTTATCAGATGGCAGGCTGTAGTAGATCGGTGCGGCCGGGCGCAGATCGGGAACGCGCACAGCGGGTTGCGTGGACTCCACCCACACTCTGCCTCTCGCTTGAATATCGGCACTGGAAGCCCCAACCAGGATCTCGAATGCCCCGCTCTCCACGTGCCAGCCGGCGATACCGGTGTTGTAATAGGCAAAGGAACGTTTATCCAGCGTAAATTCGATGCGCCTTTCCTCGCCCGGCTGCAGGAACACTTTGTCAAAGCCCTTCAATTCTTTTTCGGGGCGGAAGATCGTTGCGGCTTCATCGCGGACGTAGAGTTGAACCACTTCCGCGCCGGCCACGCTGCCTGTATTTCTGATGGCAAGGCTGACTTTCAATCCGTCGTTATCCGTGATCTGATCGCGGGCAATGTTTAGGTCCGAATAGGCGAACGTCGTATAACTCAGCCCATGCCCGAACGGGAACAGCACGGCTTTCCTGGCTGAATCAAAGTAGCGATAGCCCACGTAGATGCTCTCACGATACTCGACGGTCTTTGGCCCGGAAGGGAAGTATTTGTAGGCGGGAGTATCTTCCAGATTCCGGGGGAATGTTTCGGCCAACTTGCCCGAAGGGTTGACGTCGCCGAACATCACATCCCACGCTGCACCACCGCCGGCCTGACCGCCCAAATATCCTTCCAGAATTCCTTTCACGCTACTGATCCAGGGCATTTCCACCGGAGCGCCATTGGACAAGATCACAACGATGTTGGGGTTGGTTTCGGCGACGCGTTGTATCAAGCGATTGTGACTTTCGGGCATGCGCAAATGCTCGCGATCGAAGCCCTCCGATTCGTAGGCGGCGGGCAGCCCGGCAAACACGATCGCTACATCCGCATTCCGCGCCGCGGCGCAGGCTTCGTCAATCAACGCTTCATCGGGCCGATCGGTGATCAGGTCGTAGCCCGCCGCGTAAGTGAAGTTGGTGGTGACTTTGGCCAGTTCGTCATGAGCATTGTCCAGCCGCGCCGGATTGATCAGCGAGCTGCCGCTGCCCTGGTAACGCGGCTGTCTGGCGAACGCACCGATCAAGGCGATCTTCGCATTCTTCTTCAAAGGCAGAATGTGATCCTCGTTTTTCAACAGCACCATCGATTCGGCCGCCGCCCGGCGAGCCAGTGCGTGGTGGGCTGGCTGATCGTACCTGTAACCGGTCTTCCGGTTTTCAGCGGCTTTGAAGATCAACTTCAGAAGCCGTTCCACGGCCAGGTTCAACACGGCTTCGTCCAACGCACCGCTGCTCACCGCTTCCACGATTCTGGCATCATTCAGACCGTTACTGGCGGGCATCTCCAGATCCTGCCCGGCCTTTAGCCCCTCAACCCGATCGTTGCAAGCACCCCAATCGGTGACGACGAGGCCCTCGTAAGCCCATTCATCCCTGAGGATAGTGGTGAGCAGCCGCTCGCTCTCACTGCAATAGCGGCCGTTGATCTTGTTGTAGGCGCACATGACCGTCCAGGGCCGCGCCTTTTTTATCGCCTGCTCAAAACCCGCCAGATAAATTTCCCGCAGCGTGCGCTCGTCCACGATGGCGTCGATGGTCATTCGCCGACGCTCCTGGTTGTTAACAGCGAAATGCTTCAGCGATGTGCCCACGCCCTGACTCTGTACGCCGTTGATTAGACTCGCCGCCAGCTCGCCAGTGAGATAGGGGTCTTCGGAAATGTACTCGAAGTTCCGCCCGCACAGTGGAGAGCGCTTGATGTTGGCACCCGGCCCCAGGATCACGGCCACGTCCTCCTGGAGGCTTTCCTCACCCAATGCTCGGCCGATTTCATACAACAGATTCCGATCCCATGAGCTGGCGGTGGCTGACGCGGTGGGGAAGCAGGTGGCGGGAATGCTCTGGGTCAATTCGGCGCGGTCGGCATTTCCAGCTTGCTTGCGTAACCCGTGTGGCCCGTCGGTAACCAGGATGGACGGAATCCCTAATCGCTCGATGCCCTTCAAATGCCAGAAGTCCAACCCGGAACACAGCGATGCCTTTTCGTGTAAGGTCAGGCTTGAAATGATTTTATGAATGTCCACTTCCATGTTCGATTCTCCGTGAAGGCAGGTTACTTGGATTTTCGTTTGAGTTGAAACAGAGAACGATGCGGCTGGCATCTTTTGCATGCACATGTGACTCACGCTGCGTTGCTGATCGTCACGCTCTCTGATCGATACAGGTGGCGCTGACCACACATCCTGGTGTTTCTTTGATCAGGCAAGTAAAGACTGGCTCACTGGTGATTATACACAAGTGGTTTCTATACCACGGCGCCTGGCGGCCCACCGCCGCATTGCGGCGGACATGGGCAGGACACGGAGTTCACGGAGTTTTGGAAAATGTGTTTTTCTCCGTGGCCTGCCCATGCCTGGCTTCCACACCATGCCCCCGGCTCCCCCAGAGCCGGGGTGGCGTCCCAGGGACTGGAAGCCAGCGTCTGACGGGCCACCGCCGCCTTGCGGCGGGCATGGCCTGGGCCGCCAGGCGCTGTGTCTCCGTGGTGAGATGCGTATAATCACCAGTGGCTCAGTGCCGGGACTAGCGCGATAGCCGCGTTCTCCGCGGCCCGATCGATGTTTCGCCTGAGCCGCAGAAGATGAAGAAGAATGTAAGGATGGCGAACAATGATCTTGACGATCTTGCCAACACGCAGATTGAAGTCCGCATCAAAGAACTCTTCTATGCCAAAGGGTATTGGCTTTTCGAGCGTATCACTTATCGCGCGCAAGGCCAGCAGTGGAATAGCCTGTTCGGCTGCAACTTGCGCTATGCCCATCGTCTCCATTTCCAGGACAGGATGTGCCAACTCCTTCGGCGGTAGATGGACAGATTGAGACCCAGGCGTGGTGATGGCAGTACCAATCACCCATCTCGCGCTACGTCGCTGCAGAGCCTGAGTGGCCGCCTGCCGGGCGGCAGTAGACCAAAGAGCGAGGGGCTGGAACTGGCCCGGTATCCCGTTGTCGAGCAAGCAGGCAGCATGGATAAAGACCACATCGCCTACCTGTAGATCATTCTGCACGGCGCCGGCCACACCGAACGAGACCAGCAGATGCGGCCTGGTGGCTGCGACAAGTGCCTGGGTGGCATCTGTCGCGCGCCTCAGGCCTATGCCCGACTGGACTAACAGGCAATCCCGGTCGAATAGCCGGAAACGATAGCCGGGGAACCCGCCCGGTGAAACGCGTTCCCACTTCCCGACTCGCCGGAGGAACGGCCTAACCTCCTGCGACATAGCAGCGACGAACCCAATCGGTTCCATGTGGCTTATCCGTTGTGACAGCCTCAACGACGTCGATCTCACTCGCCGAGATCGGCCGCCGTCGCACCCTCATTGTAGGGCTTAACGCCGCGATAGGCAAACTTCGGCCAGGAGCCAAACGTCCGGCTCATCACCGGATGCGTCGCAGTCCGGCAGACGGATGGAGCGGCGACGCTAGCCATATCCGTGCTGCACGCCGTGATCGCTCGATCGTTCGCTCACGCCCAATTCAAAGATCGGCCTGATATTCTGAAGCGCTGGGGCATTTAACCACTCGACTCGAAGAGCGGGCATCCCTCTGTACCCGCTCCAATCGTCAACGATCAAAAAGATACCGGCGAGTCAATTGACTCGCCGGTATCTTGAATAGGCTTGAATCGTCCCGGCACATCTTAGCGGGCATGAACACGTGCGGCTGGCTTCGCCGCTTTCTCGGATTTGGCCGAAAAGATTCGGTACGTGAGCAAGTAACCCACCGATACAATCGCCGCCGTGTACATCAACTGCACTAACATCTGGCTGCTGTCCGACCCGGCGAATATGCCGTGCAGCGAAGTCATGATCCATACCGCAAAACTGGCGTAATGGATCAGCTTCCACGTGCGATGGCCGATGCGCTTCTTGATATAGAATGAGCCGACGAGAATAACCGTGAGATACAGCCCCAGTATGCCCAAGCCAACCCAGAAAGGCTGATACGGAGACAAAAATGGAATCAGGATATCGAGCACCGTGAATTTCATGAAGCTATCGCCAAGCAGAACAACACCGTGGAACATGCCAACGATCAATGCCAGAATCGATAGGAACTTGTGCACTTCAAAGACCACCGGCGCTTTCACCAGACCATCAAGGATCTTGTCGCTGACCAGGATGCCGAACGCGACTGCGCCCCACAATAGCAAGTAAGCGACGATGCCGGCCGAGCGGGCCATGTACCAGTAAACCCTGGAATCCGTCGCCGCCGTCGCGCCCAGCCAGCGTCCAATCTGGATCAACACATTGTTCACGGTCGCCGAGATGGTCGGCCATTGTCCGGTCAGGGTGATGGCCGTTACGAGACCCAGCGCAATCGCTGCGCCGCCGATCGCGGCGCTGTTGAGCGTTAAGTCACGCGCTGGAAGTTGACGAGAGACTGAAGTTGACATCGAGATACTCCTGCATGGAATCGGATAAGAGCACTTCGTCATTGGCGGTGACAACAGCCGCGGCCATTGGCGGATGATTATTCGCGAAACGCAGACCTGCATCTGAACCGAGCAAGAAGACTGTCTTGGCATAGACTTCGGCTTCGACCGTCGTTGGCGCGATCACGGTTACGGTCAGTAAGTCGCTGTTCGATGGTTGACCTGTGCGCGGATCGATCAGATGATGCTGCGGCTTGCCATTTTGCTGCCACTTCCGCCGATCGACGCCTGAAGTCGCTACGGCTTGATCGTGAAGATGCAGCGTGATCACAGCGTGTTCTTGATCGAGGGGATCAGCAATCTCGATCGACCAGTCCTGTGTGCCGGGCACGCTGCCGATGGTCATGATGTCGCCGCCGGCATCGATCAGGCAAGGGCCGTAGTGAGCCAGCTGCTGTGCTGCTGTCTGCGCGGCCCAACCCTTGGCGATGCCACCCAGATCGATCCGTACACCGACCGGGAGAGTAATGGTCCGCCGAACCGCATTGAGCATGATAACTGAAGCGGCACTCACTTTCGATGTCACTGGCGATCGCGGCATGGTCGTGCCGTTGATGGCTTCGAACGTCCGATCGTAACCCGCCGCCTCTAACGCGCCGATAATGGTCGGGTTGAACAAGCCGCCGGTCGCTGTAGAGAATTTCAGCGCCAGGTCGACGACCTCGAACAACTGCGCTGAAGCCGCAAAGGGCTGCCCGGCTGAAGCGTTCAACGCGCTCAGTTCGCTGCCCGGCTCAAAGCGAGTGAAGCGGCGATGCGTCTCATGGAAGAACTGTTCCACATCCCCCAACGCACTTCGTGCTGTACGTGAATCTTCACTCCACAGCCACGCGTTGATGTCGGTATTCATCGCTCGAAAATGAAGGTCGTTATACATTTATGAAGTCCGGGTGCGGACGCGAGGTTGGGCGAAACTTGACTGTTGACTCGTTGACCGCGTCTGAACGGTCGTCGTGCTGGCCGCCGTTTGGCTGATCGAATTCGATTGAGTGGCATCCAGGTGCGTGACACCCGACCAAACCCAGACGAACAAGCCAAGGGTGATGCCAATCAAGTACATTTTCAATGCCACATATTTTTGCTTCATCATGAACCTCATTGCCAGGTCTCTGTGTTTTCTGATTGGCTACATTGTAGGCTCAAGCAGTTAGACTTCTATGAAGTCAACGTGAGAATTCTCTCACACAGCCACTTTCGAAATCGTCGGCAACTACGTGCCCGATCTCGGAAGTTCAAGCCGCTCTGCTGAAAACGAAAAACTTCCGAAGTGCCGCCCCGCACTTCGGAAGTTTAACGCCGTGTCACCCCAGGACACGATTAGGAGGAGTACAAATCTGTTGTCTCGCCGGTGTTACCTTTCGCCCGCTTCAACGTCGTCTTCTGGTTGATTGCTTATATTCTAAGACTTGACGATTGGACTCCAATGAAATCACCATGAGACTTTTCTCATATAACAAAAACCTCCCAGGCGGCTAAACCGCCTGGGAGGTTTAATGAAACGCCCTTCGCCTTACGAGGGCCAGGGGTCATAGCTGAGCGTCAGCTATAGTCCCGGCAGTGTCACCGTGATCGTCGTGCCGCGACGGACTTCGCTGCTCACCTCGATCGTGCCGCCGTGAGCCGTGACGATGCTGTGCGCAATCGCCAGCCCCAGTCCCGATCCACCCTGCTCGCGCGAGCGGGCCGCGTCGACCCGATAGAACCGTTCAAAAAGATGCGGCAGATCTTCGGCGGCGATGCCAGGCCCGGTATCTTCGATCGCGATGCGAATCGGGTGCGGTGTGGAAGTGAGTGCGGGTTGCGAGGTGATACTCACGCTGACACTGCCCTGCGCCGTGTACTTGATCGCGTTTTCGATCAAGTTAAAAAACACTCGATACAACTGATCGGGATCGCCGCGCGTCCTGGCGCGCTCAGGCGCACTAAAGTTCAGCGCCAGATCGTTGGACTCAGCCAAAGGCTTGAGATCGTCGCAGATGCCTCTGCCGATCGGCGCCAGATCAATTTCGCGCTGCTGCGCAACCGGCTGGCTCGCGTCGGCGCGTGCCAGCAGCAGCAGATCGCTAGTCAGCCGTGTCAAGCGATCGACTTCGTCTTCAACTTGCTCCAGGGCAATTTGGTATTGCTTGACACTGCGCGGCCGATTGAGCGTGACGCCGATATTGGTCTTGATCACCGTCAACGGCGTGCGCAGCTCATGCGAGGCATCCGCCGTGAATTGACGCTGCCGCTGAAACGCGGCCTCCAATCGATCCAGCATCGCGTCGAAGGTGCGGGCCAATTGGCCGACTTCATCGTCGGGCAGATCGAGGTTGAGACGGCGATGCAGATCTTGTTCGCTAATCCGTTTAGCCTGATGCGTAATCGCCGCGATCGGGCGCAGTGAACGATCGGCGATAAACCAGCCGCCGAAAGCGGCCAGCGCCAACGTCGCCGGCACGGCCACCAGCAAAATCAAGGCGAGCGATCGCAGCGCGGCCTCAGTCACATTCAGTAATTCAGCCACTTCGATCGTGTCAATCACCTGTCCGTCACGCAGCAGGGGCAGCGCATACACGCGGGCCTGCTGATCATCGGCCAGAGTAATCGTCCGCAGCGCACCGTTTTGCTGCCGCGCCTGATCGAGCGCAACCGAATCGATGGGTACGGCACTCAGCAATCCGGCGGCATTGACGATGTGCCCCGACGGATCAATCAGCCGCGCGCTGAAATCGTATTGCGCAGGAAAGTCGGTCGGGCGTCCACCCCCGCCAAAGTCGGGTCCGGCCCGACGCAGCACATCGTCGAAGGCCGCGCCGGCTTCCACGCGCAAGCGCTCGTCGAGGCTGCGATACAGTTGATCGGACAAGGCGGCATACAACGCCAGACTGAAGCCGATCAGACTCAGCGCCAGCAGGCCGATGTGCCACAAAGTCAAGCGAGTGCGAATCGAAAGACGCCGTTTCATCGTTTACTCGGGTTCGTCGCTGATCAGATAGCCGCTGCCGCGCACCGTCTTGATCAATTTCTGCTCGGAGCCGTCGTCGATCTTGCGGCGCAGGTAGCGGATGTAGACATCGATTAGATTCGATTCGGATAGAAAGTCGAGGTTCCAGACGTGCTCGGCAATCTGGGTGCGCGACAGCACACGACTGGGGTTGCGCATCAAAAATTCCAGCAAGTTATACTCTTTGGTCGTTAGCTCGATACGGTGTTCGCCGCGTTGTGCGGTGTGAGTCAACGTATTCAGGATCAGATCGCCCACCTGCAGATCGACCGAGCGCGTATCGCCCTGGCGGCGCGTAATCGCCCGCACACGCGCCACCAGTTCTTTGAACGCAAACGGCTTGACGAGATAATCATCCGCGCCGGTGTCCAGCCCGGTAACACGATCGTCCACCGTGTCGCGCGCGGTCAGCATTAAGATCGGCGTCTTGTTGCCGCGCGAGCGTAATTCACGGCATACGCTGAAGCCATCTCGGCCCGGCAGCATCACGTCAAGCACAATGCCGTCGTACTCGACCGATGTGGCCCAATCGACTGCGTCGTTGCCGTTATATACTACGTCGATGGCATAGCCTTCTTCTTTTAAGCCACGCTCCAGGAACGCAGCAATTTGACGTTCATCTTCGACAATGAGAATGCGCATAGTTCATTCTGTGCATGAGGAATTTAGCCTTATCGTACGCCCGATCGATTAGAGGCACGTTAAACTCGCCCCTATTCTATCATGGAGTCACGGATGGATAGGTTCGTGTATCGCTTCTACAGCGGGCCGGGAAGTTCATCGGCTGATAGCGTGAGGTCAAGTCGGCGCGCGCCACATCGCCGGACGGGAGGGTGTAGACCGACGGCTGAAATGTCTGCGGACAGCCGCCCATCAGGCCGATATTGTTGAAACACCAGACCTGATTGGTAACATCAATCGCCGGCGATGTGTTGGCGGGCAGTTGCACGTCGATGCAAGCGCGTTGGTCGCTGCAAGAGCGGGTCCATGACGTTGGAGCAGACTATCGCATACGCGCATGGCCATCGAAATGATCCGCCCCTCGTTAAATTGGGTGGCAACACGCCCGTTGCCTCAGCGCCTGATCAGCGGCAGATAGACGCTCAGCGCGTTCAGCACACATTGAAAGCCGGTGCAGAGTCCGTAGTTTGTGCTTATGCTGCTGCTGTTCGCCGCCATCTGCCCGATGGGGCCGCTCAAATTGAAATTCGCCGACGCGCTGTTGCCACCGCTGATTTCTCCCGCCGCGCTCCAATCCAGCGCGTAATTGGCGCTGCTCATCTTGGGCGCGCGAGGGGCAGAAAGCGCAGCGGTCGCCGTCGGCACGGCGCGCACGAGCGTCAAGACAAAGAGCAATGCGGATGCGAATACGAACGCAAGCGTCAAGCGGGATTTGATTTGTTTCATGGCACAACTACCATCACGTTGTAATAGGTGTTATCGACCATCGCAGTGCCCTTTAGGTTGACGATGATCCACTTGTTTATAGTGCCACATCCGCCCGAGACCGAGTAAGCGACTTCGGGAATGTCTGCGGCTGGACCATTAACGTTCGATTGACTGGTATCCGTCTTGCGATAGTTCGGCGTGACGATCAAGATGGCGTTCGGATTGTTATTGGTCAAGGGATTGTCAATGATCGTGGCATACTTGGTCACTCCAAACGGAGCGCAGACGTTATCTCCTGCTCCTCCAGCGAATTTCACCTGATGCATGAAGACTGGCGTAGTTGTGTCAACGCCTGCGTTATCCACCCTGATGCTGCCCGATCGTATCTCCAGCGCGGGCCCGGCAGTGGTTTGATTGAATCCCGCCAAACCCCCGCGAGTGCTTGAATTTGATCCGCCCGAGATACCCTCGGAGTTCGAACTGAAACCAGCGACGCCTACGGAGTTCTCACTCAAACCATACACGCCACTGCCATTAACACTGAAAGCGTACACGCCAACTCCGTTGACGCTGTTTCCTACAACTGTGTTTAGCGGCTGTCGGGGTGACATCTCTGGGTCGCTCCCCACCGTCACGCCAATTGAGGCGACCTGGCCCAGGTTGGCGAAATCCAAAGTTGGGTCAGCGCCATCACCCAGGTATACCGTGAACAAGCCATTGATGGGCGTGATGTTGCGCGTGGCGCTCGTCCACATCAAATTGTTATTACTATCGTACAGTTTGAAGACCGCGTTGACGGACGAATTAATCGGCACACCGCTGCTGGCCGTCAATCGCCCTTGATAGGTAAGAAATGCCTTTGTGCCATTCGGCGCGGCAGAAGACTGAGGCGCGTTGTGCTCCCCGCCCCTCATCTGCGCTGCCGCGTTCGCATACGCGGCAACGAGCAATGCAAGACCGAGCAATAGAGCGAGCAGGTTTTTGTGTTTCATGGTTTAATCTCCCTTATTGTGAAATCACTTTTCTCTTTCGGTTTATCTTAACCGGTGGATCCAGCCCGATACGATTGTACCTGATCCTTAAGAAGCGGATGGGGCGGTCGAGCGCCTGTTTGATTGACGCGCGATACGCCGAAACAACCGCTCCGAAGTGATTTTGTATTCTCACCTCGTTAGAGGTTTCACAGTTAGAAAGGTCATCAATCAAGTCGGCGGGGCGCTGCCCGCCATCGCCTGTGGCCGCGAGGTTAATGTGTCCCGGCGGACGCGCCGTGTTTCTCATCAGGGCTTCATTTTCACCTTGTAAAATAATTGTACAATGGTTAGTGCATGGATTCAGCCAGAGTACGTCCAATCGTTTGTTGAATACGTATTCTAATTTGAGTGTAGCTCGCTTTTCCTGATGAGATAGAAAATACGATGAATGAACCATCTGCTTCACGATCGGAACTATGGCGACACCGCCTGTGGCGGCCCCGCCTGCAACATCTTCGGGCACGCCTGCGCCGTGCGGTGCCGTTTGCCTCCGGCGTGCTCGCTGCTCTCGTGGCGCTCCTGCTTTACAACGTTCTCTTCCCCGGCCCACATCAATTGACCACGCCGGACGTGAAAAATACGGTTGCTCAGATCCTCGCGTCGGCGACACCTCCGCCCGCCTTTTCTGAGCGCGTGTACCAGGTAATACAGCCCTCGCTGGTTCTCATCCAAACGAAATCTCCGGGCGAAGATGGTAAGGGCGAGCATAGTTTAGGCAGCGGTGTCATTATTAACGATAGCGGCGACATCCTCACGGCCTTGCATGTCGTCACTCAAGCCACGGACATTCAACTCACGTTCGCAGATGGCACGCAATCGAGCGCGCAGGTGACGGCCCAGCAACCGGAGAATGACATCGCCGTCCTGCATGCAGACCAGCTTCCGGCGCAGCTCGTGCCCGCCACACTGGGGAATCCGAATGCGATGCGCGTCGGCGATGAAGCGTTTGTCGTCGGTAATCCATTCGGCCTGTACAGCTCGATGAGTGCGGGCGTCATCTCCGGTTTCGATCGTTCTTTCCAGCCCCTCAGCAGCACTCAAAAGCTGCATGGCTTGATTCAAATCGATGCCGCCGTGAATCCCGGCAATTCGGGCGGCCCGCTGCTCAATCGCAATGGCGAGGTCATCGGCATCATCGAAGGGATCGCCAATCCGACCGATCAGGATTTCTTTGTGGGCATCGGCTTTGCGGTGACGATCAATACAGCGCTTGGGGGCGCAGGCGGATCGCCGCCCTATTAATAACGCACCTTATGCAGAAACGGCACGCTTCGCGCCATGCCGTTCAGCAAGGCGGGCCTACGACTCAATCAAGGAGATGGTTGATGGATCACAATATGAATCCTGAGAACAGGTTGCCGATGGAACGCGTGCTGTACGAGGTGAAGAAGATCATCGTCGGACAGGACCATTTGTTGGAACGATTGGTCGTCGCGCTGCTGGCGCGCGGCCACATCCTCGTCGAGGGTGTGCCGGGGCTGGCCAAGACGCTGGCGATCAAGACCCTGGCCGAAGCGATCGGCGGCGAATTCAAACGCATCCAATTCACGCCCGACCTCGTCCCGGCCGATTTGATCGGCACACGCATTTACAATCAGAAGACGGGTGAATTCAATACTTCGCTCGGTCCGGTCTTTACCAACCTGCTGCTGGCGGATGAAATCAACCGCGCACCCGCCAAGGTGCAGAGCGCGCTGCTCGAAGTGATGCAGGAGCGGCAGGTGACCATCGGACGTGAGACCTTCAAAGTGCCCAGTCCCTTCCTCGTGCTCGCGACGCAGAATCCCATCGAGACCGAAGGCACGTATCCTTTACCCGAGGCGCAAGTGGACCGTTTCATGCTCAAGGTGCTGGTGGGTTATCCCAGTGCGACCGAGGAATTCGTCATCGTCGAGCGGATGACGGGCCTGTTGCAGGCCGTGCAAAAGGTGCTGACCACCGAGCAGCTGTTGGGTTTGCAGCAAGACGCCGATCGAGTCTACGTGGACCCGGCCCTCATCGAATACGCCGTGCGGATGGTCACCGCCACCCGGAAGCCGAAGGACTTTGGCCTGAAAGAATTGGAGCACTACATCATGTTCGGCGCGAGTCCCCGCGCTTCCATCAATCTGATCCTCACCGCGCGGGCGCTGGCCTACGTGCGCGGGCGTGACTACGCCCTGCCGCAAGACGTTCTGGATATGGCGCTGGACGTGATGCGGCATCGCCTCGTGCTGTCGTATGAGGCGCTCTCCGACAGTGTGACCGGCGATATGCTGCTGCAAAAGATTCTCGAACGGATCCCGATTCCCGTGGTGCCTTTGCATGAACACACCCAAGTCCGCGTCGACGCCTGAACCGGTGATGCCCGATCGGGCCACGCCCGACCGCATTCTGCAGCGTCTCGACTGGCAAGTCATCCGCCGATTGGACGGCTTGTTGCAAGGCGATTATCGCAGCCTGTTTTACGGCTACGGGGTGGATTTTGCCGATCTGCGCGAATATCAACCCGAAGACGATATTCGCTACATCGATTGGAACGTTACCGCGCGGATGAATACGCCCTACGTCCGGCAGTACGTCGAAGATCGCGAAATCACCGCGTGGTTCCTGCTCGACCTCAGCCCCTCCGTTGACTTTGGCACGGTGCAGACGCAGAACCTGAAGCGGACCGTGCTGATTGATTTCGTCACGACGCTGGCGCGACTGTTGACGCGTCACGGCAATCGCGTGGGCGCAATGTTTTACACCGGCCAGAGTGACCGCGGTCATCCTGACCGCCGCATCGAGCGGACGATTCCCGCGCGAGGCGGGCGCATCCAGGTACTGCGCCTCGTCAACGATCTGCTCAACCAGCCGCGCCTGGCGCACGCGCCGTTCACGAATTTGACGCCGCTGTTCGAAGGCGGACTGAACGCCATCAAAACGCGCTCGTTGATCTTTATCATCTCGGATTTCATCAGCGCGCCGGGCTGGGAGCGTCCGCTGAATCTGCTCAATCAGCGGCATGAAGTCTTGGCCGTGCGCCTGTGGGACCCGCGCGAGGTCGAACTGCCGGACGTCGGTCCGATCGTGATGGAAGATGCGGAGACCGGCGAGCAGCTCTACGTGGACACGCACGATCGACGATTCCGCGCCCGATTTGTCGACGCGGCCCGGCGGCGTGAAGCCGCCTTAAATGAAGCCTTCAAACATGCGGGAGTGGCTGTCTTATCGCTCTCGACCGAAGAAGACCTGGTGCGCGCCATCGTGCGCTTCGCCACATTGAGGCAGCAGAGACGGAAATGATTGCTGGTAATTGTTTACCGGGGTGTCATTCTGAGCGCTTGCCCATGTCCCACTCCGCACAGCGGAGTGGGTGGGCCGCCAGGCGTTTGCGAAGAATCTCTACCACGATCGGCACTCGATGCTGACCGGCACAGAGATTCTGCCCATGCCCGGCGCGATGCGCCGGTGGGCCGCCAGGCGTCGCTGCGCTCAGAATGACATTCCAGGAAACGCGGTAAACAAATACGGTTGCTGATTGTTGACCGCTGATTGAAAATCTACAATCGGCAATCAACAATCTAAAATGGATTAGAGATGTCATTCATCTGGCCTGAGATGCTTGGATTATTGTTGTTGATTCCGCTGTTCATCCTGCTGTATAGCCGGATGCAGCAGCGACGACGACGCATCGCGGCGGCCTACAGCCGCTTTGGGTTTGCTCAAGAGGCAAAGGGACGCCATCTCGGCGCGCGCCGCCATCTTCCTCCGGCGCTTTTTTTCATCGGCCTTGCGATCCTGTTCTTCGCGCTGGCGCGGCCGCAAACGGTGGTCAGTCTGCCGAAGGTGGAAGGCACGGTCATCCTGGCGTTTGATGTTTCCGGCAGCATGGCGGCCGATGATTTGAAGCCGACCCGGATGGAAGCGGCTAAAGCCGCCGTGCGGGACTTCGTGCAGCGCCAGCCGCTCACCGTGCAAATCGGCGTTGTCGCGTTCAGCGATAGTGGTTTTTCGGTGCAAGTGCCGACGAATGATCAGGCGGCTATCCTGGCTGCGATCGATCGCCTTTCGCCGACGCGGGGCACGTCGCTCGCGAACGGCATTCTGATCTCGCTCAACACGATTGCGGCCGTAGAAGCCGGGCAGCCCCCTACACACTTCTATAGCAACCTGACGCCGACGCCTGTAAGCGAAGCGGCTCCCACGCCGACGCCCATGCCGAAAGGAACGCACACGTCGGCCGTGATTGTCCTGGTCACTGACGGGGAGAACACGGTGTCCCCCGACCCGCTTAGTGCGGCGCAGACTGCTGCCGATCGCGGCGTGCGCATTGACACGATCGGCATCGGCAGCGCGACGGGCACAACCTTGCACGTCAACGGCTTCACCGTTCACACGCAGCTGGACGAGGCGATGCTGCAACAAATCTCGCAGCTCACTGCGGGCACGTATTACAAGGCCGAGAACGAACAAGACCTGCACACCATTTACGACAATCTCAACTCACAGCTGGTCATCAAACCGGAAAAGACCGAAGTGACTTCAATTCTGGCGGGCGCCAGTCTGCTCGTCTTGCTGATCGGCGGTGCATTTTCGCTGCGCTGGTTCAGCCGGCTGCCGTGATCTTATTGGTGAAATAGTAGTCAACCACAAAAGTTTTGAGGGGTCGTAGCATAGCCGCTTGTCGGCGTTGGACGGGCACACGCCTGGCGGCCCAGGCCATACCCCCGGCCACGCCGGGGTGGCCCGCCAGGTGCCGACGCAATGCGTCGGGTATGGGCAGGCCCGATACTACCCCTGATAACTTATTTGGTGGACTATAGTAGTAGGAATGGATGGGAGGTAGTATATGGACTTGCTGTGGCCCGGATTCCTTGCTCTGTTAGGATTAATTCCGCTGATTGTCGCGATCTACATTTGGATGTTGCGACGACGGCGGCGTTTTGCAGTACGCTACTCCAGCCTGGCTTTAGTCCGCGAGGCGCTGCCGGATCGATCACGCTGGCGGCGGCATCTCCCCTTTGCTTTGTTCGTGGCCGCGCTGGCGAGTTTGGTGATTGCCCTGGGACGCCCGGTGTCCATCGTGAGTGTGCCCACCGATCAGACGACCATCATTCTTGCCATCGATGTTTCGCGGAGCATGTGCTCGACCGATATTCAACCCAGTCGCATCGAAGCAGCTGAGGCGGCGGCGCTGTCGTTTATTCAACGCCAGGGGGCCCGCACGCAAATCGGCATCGTGGCGTTCTCCGGTTTTGCGGAATTGATCCAGCCACCCACGACCGATCCGGAAGCCCTACAGTCCGCCATCGAGAGTCTGGCCACTGGAAGCAGAACGGCGATCGGTAGCGGCCTTCTTAAAGGGCTGGATGCGATCGCCGAGATTGACCCGAATGTTGCACCGAGCGTGACCGATACCTCGTCCGGTATCGAGCCGACGCCCGTGCCGAAAGGCGCGTATGCACCGGACATCATTATCTTGCTTACGGATGGGGTGAGCAACACGGGTCCAGCGCCGCTAGATGCTGCGCAGCAAGCTGTCGATCGTGGCGTGCGAGTCTACACGATCGGATTTGGGACGGCGAATGGGTCAAACTTTCCGAATTGCAGCCAGCAGTTTGTGGGTAACGAGCCGTTTGGCGGTCAGCCGGGTGGAGGCGGTAGGCAGTTTGGCGGTCAGCCGGGTGGAGGCGGTAGACAATTTGGTGGAGGCGGTGGCGGTGGGTTCCGTCGAGGAATTGATGAAGCGACGTTGAAGCAAATTGCGGATATGACTGGCGGAGCTTATTACCCGGCTTCGAGCGCGGGCGAGCTTCAAAATGTGTTCCAGAATCTGCCCACGTATTTGATCACCAAACACGAGACCACGGAAATCAGTTTTGTGTTTACGGCCATCGGCGCACTCCTGGCTGCGCTGGCCATTGCCCTCTCGCTGCTCTGGCATCCGCTGCCCTGAGAACACTGCAGTCAGCTTTTGGCGTCACGTTTACTGAGTGAGGTCATTGATACTTCAAAATGGGGCCGTGCTGATGAAGTCCGGCCCCTTTGATGTTCAATACACTTAGAGAGTGTTTCTTAAAGCCGCTGGCGAATGGAATTCGCGCCTACAGTTGCACGAAGCCGACCTACGTCGGCTGGGTTCCAGTCGGCGCAGGCCGACTTTGCGCAG
>JADGQE010000226.1 GCA_017882055.1 Thermoflexales bacterium | reverse complement strand
CAGGTGGTGCGCGGCGCGTGGCCGGTCTTTACGGCGATTACGGCGCTGTCGATGATCGGTTTGTTGATGACCGGCGCTTACGTCCTGAAGGGAATTCAGAAAGTGCTGCATGGCCCGGTCAATCGTGAGCTGCTGCATCACGCCGACATGCCCGACATCAATCGGACTGAGACGGTCGCTCTCGCACCGTTAATGGCGTTGATGCTGGTGGTTGGCGTGTATCCGATGTGGCTGATGGGCGTGATCAACGAATCGGTGGTGAAGTTGATCGGCGGCTAACTTTTCGGGTCTTTAGGAGTTGCCATGAACACTACAAAGGATGGGGCTGGAACGATTTTTTTGCTCCTCAATTCGTTGCTTTCCAAATTCGTTGTAGTATTTGGCGGCGCTGACCGCGGCAGTTCCCAATGAATCATAATGATTGAGGTAAGGGTATGAACCTGGCTGAAACAACCGCCGCCATCCTCCAGATCATTCTGGCGCACTATTCCACGGTGCAGGCGATTTACCTGTTTGGCTCTTATGGCACAGACAAAGCATGGCCCAGTAGTGATGTGGATATTGCCCTGCTGCTCCCGCCTGATGAAGCCAGGTGCGCGGGACACCTGGCTCTCGGCAAGGCGCGGGTGGCCCTTGAGCAGTTGCTCGGCAAGGATGTAGATTTGATTAATCTGCGCCGGGTATCCACCGTGTTTCAGTCGGAAATCATCATGGCCGAACGGCGGATTTTTTGCGCCGACGCCTACGCCGCAGATGAGTTTGAGATGCTGGTGCTTTCGTATTATCAAAAACTTAATGAAGAACGGGCCGACGTGCTCGCCGAGGGGTTGCGCAGCGGGAGGTTTTACAACGTATGAACGAGATCATCCTGAATAAAAAAATCGGCATCGAGCGCTGTATCCAGCAGATCGATACCTACTATGCTTTGGATAACGGACTGCCTTTCGCCACTGACTATCTCAGGCAGGATGCCGTTAGCATGAACTTGCTGTGTGCTTGCGAACTGACTATTGATATTGCCAATCACCTCATCATGAGCAGGAAGTTGGGTTTGCCCCAGGACGGCCGCGACAGCTTTGCGCTGTTGCAACAAGCCGGTCTGATCACGATCGAGCAAATGAACGGGCTGCAAGCGATGGTCGGGTTCCGCAATACGCTCGTGCATCAATATCAAACGTTGAATCTGCAGATCATGGTGGATGTGATCGAACACCGCCTGCGCGAATTGCTCGACTTCGCCCAGGCCGCACTGGACGCAACAGGCTAACCCATGGCACTCCATCCCGATTCCCCTGCTTCTCCCTACGCGATCCTCAACCCGGTTCTGCGTTGGTTTCAAGTGGAGGATGCGTTGCGGGAATCCAGCATGGATAAACTCATGCCGTCGCTCGTGACTGATGGGCGTGATCAACGAGAGTGTCACGCGACTGATTGGCGGCTGATTCACGCAAGATAGTGATGCAAACGACCCAGCTAGTTCTTTGAGGCTCTCGATATGAACTTTCCTTTTTTAACCATCATCACCTTCACTCCAATCGTGGCCGGTGTCATCATTCTGCTGACGCCGAAGGAACGCAAGACCGAGATCAAGAGCATTGCGGCCATCGCGGCCTTTGTCTCGATGGTGCTGTCGTTATACGTCTTCGCGACTTACTTCTCGGCGCAGGCGGCTGATCCGGCGCAGGCCCAATACCAATTCCAGGAAGCGTATCAATGGGTGCCGTCGTTGGGCATCACCTATCATGTCGGCGGCGACGGCATCAACCTGACGATGTTGATCCTGACCGGCATCGTCAGCTTCATGGGCGTGCTGATCTCGTGGGGCATCAACGAACGCCCGCGCGAATTCTTCTCGTTCTTCATGTTTTTGGTCGCGGGTGTGTATGGTGTGTTCGTGTCACTCGACCTGTTCCTGCTGCTGTTCTTCTACGAACTCTCGATCTTCCCGATGTATTTCCTGATCGCCAATTGGGGCTCGACTCGCAAAGAATATGCGGCGATGAAGTTGACGTTGTATTTGCTGATTGGTTCGATCATTGCGATGATCGGTTTGCTGGCGATCTACTTCTCGGCCCAACTCCCGGCCGGGTCGCTGCCGCCCGGTCAGACGCACACCTTCGATATGCTGCTGCTGCAACAAGCCAGCATCCCGATCGATGTGCAGCGCTTCTGGTTCCTGCCGATCTTCATCGGCTTCGGCGTGCTGGCCGGCATCTGGCCGTTCCACAACTGGTCGCCGGATGGTCACGTGGCCGCGCCGACGGCCGTGTCGATGATCCACGCGGGCGTGCTGATGAAGCTGGGCGCGTACGCCGCGTTGGTGACCGCTGTGAAATTGTTGCCGCAAGCGGCGCGTGAGCAACTCCCTTACGTGATTTTGTTGGTCACGGTCAATGTGGTGTATGGCGCGGCGATTGCGATGGTGCAGAAAGACTTCAAATACGTGATCGGTTTCTCGTCGGTCAGCCATATGGGCCTGGTCACGATGGGCTTTGCGACGATGAACCAGGTTGGCCTGAATGGGGCGGTGATGCAGATGTTCAGCCACGGTGTAATGACGGCGCTCTTCTTCTGTGTCGTCGGCATGATCTACGATCGCGCTCACACACGGCAGATTCCCGAACTGGGCGGCTTCGCCAAATTCTTCCCGATCGTGGCGGTGGCCTTTATCATTGGCGGTCTGGCCAGCATGGGCATGCCGGGCCTCAGCGGCTTCGTGGCCGAACTGCAAATCTTTATGGGCTTGTGGCAGGCGAACGCGATTGCGCCCTGGTACATCTTTGTCGCCATCATCTCGATCCTCGGCGTGGTGTTGACGGCGGCCTACGTGCTGCGCGTCGTGCAGCAGGTCTTCTTCGGCGACTGGGATCCGCACAAGTGGCATGATCTGCGTCCGATCAATGCGGGCGACAAATTGGCGCTGGTGACGTTCTCGGCGATTCTGATTGTGGTCGGTGTCTTTCCGGGCGTGCTGATGAATATGATTAGCAGCGGCACGTTACCGGTGGCGAAGTTGTTGGGAGGCTAACCCCGCATGACTGCAGAGCAATTGACTCAGGGCCTGCTGGCCATACTGCCGGAAATACTGCTGCTGGTGCTGGCATTCGTCGTCATCGGTTTCGATCTGGTCGCGCGTGATCGCAAGCATCGGCGCGCGTTGGGTTGGACTTCGATCGTTGGCTTGATGGTGATCTTGATTGTCGTGATAGGGCAGACGATTCCCCTGACGGCGACGGACGCGCCGCCTGTCCAGCCGGTGTTTAGCGGCATGGTTCGGATCGATCTCACGGTGCAGTTGTTCCGCATCATGTTTCTCGTCGCAGCCGCCCTGACGTGCCTGATCTCGATCGACTTCAAGCCGCTCAAAGCGCTGGGTGAATACTACGGGCTGATCCTTTTCGCGGCACTGGGCATGAGCCTGATGGCGGCCTCGAACAACATTATCATGCTGTATCTGTCGCTTGAGACGACGGGCATCATGTTGTATCTGCTGGCGGGCTTCATGCGCGATGTGCGTCCGTCGACCGAAGCCGGCCTGAAGTACTTCCTGTTCGGCGCGTTCACTTCGACGATTATGCTATACGGTTTGAGCCTGTTGTATGGCTTTACGGGTCAAACGAGTTATCAGGGCATTTCGGCGGCGCTGGTCAATCTGGACAAACTGCCGGTGATGGTCGCCTTGGTGCTGGTCACAGTCGGCTTCGGATTCAAGGTGGCGGCCGTACCGTTCCACATGTGGACGCCCGACGTGTACGAAGGCGCGCCTACGCCGATCACGGCGTTTATCTCGGTGGCTTCAAAAGCCGCCGGCTTCGCCGTGCTGCTTCGATTCTTCCTGCTGGTCTTCGGGCCGGTGCAGGAGCAGTGGATCGGTTTGATCGCGGCGTTGTCGGTGGCGACGATGACGGTCGGCAACGTGCTGGCGATCCCGCAGCGGAACATCAAACGGATGCTGGCCTACTCGTCGATCGCGCAAGCCGGCTATGTCCTGATCGGTGTGGCCGCAGTCGGAACGTTGGGCACGGCCGGCGTCTTGTATTATCTGGCGGCTTACGTCCTGACGAACATCGGCGCCTTTGCGGTGGTCGAAGCCGTGACGAATATGACCGGCAGCGAGTTGATCAAGGACATGGCGGGCTTCAGCCGCAAATCGCCGGGCGTGGCCTTTGGTTTGCTGGCGGCGATGTTGTCGCTAAGCGGTGTGCCGCCGCTCGCCGGCTTCTTCGCCAAATTCTACATTTTCAGCGCGGCCGTTGGCTATACTTCGACCGATTCGGTGACTGGAATCGTTGGACATCCTCTGGTGTGGCTGGCCGTCGTCGGCGTGTTGAACAGCATCGTGGCGTTGTACTACTACCTCATCATCCTCAAGGTCGTTTATGTCGATCGCTCGGAAGGCGATGAGGTCGAAGTGAAAGTCAGTGGCACGCTTAAAGTGGGTCTGGGTGTCGCAGTCGCAGGCATGTTGTTCATGGGCGTTTTCGCCGCGCCCTGGTATACGTTAGCCACTCAGGCCGCTCAATTGCTCAGGTAAGAACCGTGTTGCAGTGGCTGATTGTGCTAATTTTTGCATTGACGGATCACATAGGGTATGTTAAGATTTGCACGTGAGCGCGCCCCCTCAGCCGAGGGCGCGCAACTGTTGTCCCATGACTGACAATAATCCCAAGAATCCTCCGGTTGCCGATTTGAGCAAAAGCCTGGCGCGTGGCAGCGTGATCGGTTTACAAATTGGCTGCGTGGCGGTTGTGCTGACTCTCGGCGCGCTGTTGCTGGGATTATGGCTGGACGGGCAACTTCACACGAAGCCGTGGTTGACGATTGCGCTAATGCTGGTGAGTATGCCCATCAGCGTATATACGATCTTCAGACTTGCGCTGCGCGCGGCCCGATTAACGCCGGACCGCGGACGTCAACCGGGAGAGGATAAGCCTTCATTATGAACTCGATGAAAAAGCTGATCAGAATCGTTATTGTTCTAGGCATTTTCGTGTTTCTGTGCGGCATCCTGCCGCGCCTGGTACCCACCATTCTGCCGACGATCAGCATCGAAGCCGAGCCGGTCTTTTGCATCGGCGGCGGCCTGATCGATGGCTGCAAGGGCGGCTTCGCTGTAACCAATTCGCTTCTGGCGACCGCGCTGGTGGATGTGTTGCTCATCGGTCTCTTCTGGAGTGTGACTCGTAAACTGAAGGAAGTTCCATCGGGCGCCCAGAATTTCCTTGAAGCGATGATCGAGATCCTGTTCAACCAGGCCAGGCAAATCGCGGGCAGCAACGCCGCTAAGATTTTCCCGGTCGGCGCAACGATCTTCTTGTTCGTCTTCTTCGCGAATTACATGGAACTCGTGCCCTTCGTCGATAGCGTCGGTTATGTGCATCATGCCGAAGGGAAGACACAGGGCTATGAACTCGACAAGTCCACGCCCGAAGGATCAGCCGTCGTCTTTCTCAATCCGAAATGCCGCGTGATCACCGAAGAGGCTTTCGGTCGATTGACCAAAGCGGCTCAACAATCTCGCGCCGATGCCGGTTGTCAGGCCCCGATCAGTGCAACGAGTGAAGACAAAGGCTGGGCGGTGGTGCCGACTGTTCGTACCGCAACCACCGACATCAACACGACGTTGGCGCTGGCTCTGGCAGCAGTCGCCGCGACTCAAATCTTTGGTGTGATGGGCCACATGCCGCACGGCAAGAAGGGCGTGGGCGCAGTCCTGACGGGCATCAAGCGTTACTTGAGCAAGTTCTTCAACATCGGCGGGCTGCGCAAGGAAGGCGTTGGCAAGATCTTCGGCGCGGTTGACTTGTTCGCCAGCCTGTTGGAGGGCCTGAGCGAGTTCGTCAAGATCATCTCTTTTACCTTCCGGTTGTTCGGAAACATCTTTGCCGGCACGATCTTGATTTTTGTGGTGATGAGCCTGATTCCGTACGTCGGCCCGGTGGCCGCGCTGCTGCTGGAAACATTCGTGGGCGTGATTCAGGCTTACGTGTTTATGATGTTGACCTTCGTGTTCATGAATACGGCTGCTCAGACGCACGGCGAAGGCGGCCACTAACAACGGCTGCCTCAAAATTAGAATTTGCACTTCATTATTTCGGGAGGAACCAAAAGTGGATATCGCTACAGCAACGGTTTTAGCTAAGTATCTAGGCGCAGGTCTGGCGATGATTGGTACCATCGGCGCAGGTATCGGTATCGGCCTGTCGGTCGGTGGTGCGGTGCAGGCCATGGGCCGCAATCCCGATGCCACTTCGACGATTCAGACGAACATGATCCTGGGCGTGGCCTTTGCCGAAGCCGTCGCCATTTACTGTCTGGTGGTGTCGCTGATCCTGTTGTTCGTGATCTAGCCTGCTGCGTGCCTGTCTGAAAAGGTCGCTGGCGTAACCACTAAGTCACCAAGACTCCAAGTTTTTAAGGTTTTCCTTTGTGACTTAGTGTCTTGGTGGTGAGTTTTAAGATAGTCTCTTCTTGAGACGGGAGGCCTAAATTGCCATTACCACTTGGAATCGTTCCCGGCATTGTGCTGGGGCAATGTCTTAACTTCATCTTGTTGCTCCTGATCCTGCGTGTCATCGCCTTTAAGCCGATAATGAAGGTGCTGGATCAGCGCAAAGAGCGCATCGCCAAAGGGCTGGAGGATGCGCGCAATGCCGAAGCGCGGCTGGCCAATATCGAAGCCGATTACGACAAGCGCATGGGCGAAGCCCGCGCCGACGGCCAAAAGGTCGTGGCCGAGATGACGGCGAGCGCCGAGAAGCAAGCGCAGGCCATT